>NZ_BTPU01000065.1:0-17851 GCF_036985595.1 Vallitalea maricola
AAATAATATCTATCCTTATAAAATATAGGTAACTCTTATAAGGATAGATATTTCTATGTTCATGACTATTAAAACTATTAGCTAAAAAATAAGTCTACACTTTATAAAAATAATTATTGACATCTATATTTTTTTAATATAAAATAGTTATACATTACAACTATTTTACTATACAACTATTGTATTGTATAACTATTATATTTTGCAATTATTATAAAGTATAACAATTACGTTATATTTACGTATAATAACTATGTAGGTTTTAAAATAATTGAAAGGAAGGTATATATGACACAAAGAGAAAGATTGATACAATGCATATTAAAATTTTTCCCTCTGATTAATAAAAAATTATTTAAAGATATAAAGTACAAAAATTCATTACATCAAATGAG
The DNA here is from genome assembly GCF_036985595.1 of Vallitalea maricola. Classification (NCBI taxonomy): domain Bacteria; kingdom Bacillati; phylum Bacillota; class Clostridia; order Lachnospirales; family Vallitaleaceae; genus Vallitalea; species Vallitalea maricola. Next base: position 396 of record NZ_BTPU01000065.1, read on the forward strand.
ATTGATTGGTATGGTAGAGCATGAAAATGGAAAACCAATGAAATACTTTTGTGAAAGGTTAATGATTCCAAAATCAAATTTGACAAAGGTAGCTAACAGGTTAATTGAAGAAGGGCTTATTGAAAGAAAGACTGATGAAAAAGATAGACGAATAATTAACTTGTATATAACTGAAAAAGGGAAAGATACGTTAGATAAACATAAAAAGGTTATGAAAGAAAATATTAGAATAAAACTAGAAAAACTAGATGATGAAGACATCCAAAAGCTTATTTCAAATTTTGAAGAAATGGAAGCAATATTAGATAAGCTATAAAAGATTACATCATGAAGGGAGAGATAAAATATGATTAAATTACTTAAAGGTTTAAAACCTTTTAGTTTATCAATTATTATTATACTTATATTTACATTTTTAAGAACATTAACTGAGTTATTCTTGCCAACATTAATGTCTGATATAGTTGATATAGGTATTGTTAAGCAGGACATAGGATATATAGCAAAAACAGGAGCATTCATGTTACTTATTGCTGCTCTAGGCGGACTATGTTCTATATTGACAAGTATGCTGTCAGCAAAGACTGGAAGTGCATTTGCCAGAAACCTGAGAAATAAGGTTTTTGAAAAGATTGAAAATTATTCTTTAAAGGAATTTGATGAAAAAGGTACTGCTTCATTAATAACTAGAACAACCAATGATATTACACAGATACAAAATCTTGTTGTTATGTTATTAAGGATGTTCATCAGAGCTCCTCTAATGGCTATAGGTGGTATTATTATGGCTATTAACAAAAACCCTAATCTATCGTTAATTATGATAGTAGTTGTTGTTATACTAGGGATTGTAATAGGTTTGGTGGCTAGTAAAAGTATACCTATGTTCAAATCAATGCAAGTCAAGGTAGATAAGCTTAATCTAGTGCTAAGAGAAAGATTAACTGGTATAAGGGTTATTAGAGCTTTTAATAAGATTAATCATGAGAAGAAAAGATTCAATGATGCCAATAAAGATTTAACTAATACAGCTATAAAAGTTAATAAGTTAATGGCATGTTTGACTCCAATACTAATGCTGTTATTTAACTTTACTACTATATTCATTATATGGTTCGGTTCTTTTAAAATTAATAATGGTGCTATGCAGGTTGGAGATTTAATGGCCTTTATCCAATATGTATCTCAGATAATGTTCTCATTAATCATGTTAACCATGATTTTTATCTTGATACCACGTGCATCTGCATCTGCTATTAGAATTAATGAAGTTCTGAATGTACAACCAGAAATCAATGATCCTAATGATCCAGTGGAAAAAACTGAAAAAAGAGGATATATTGAATTTAAAAATGTATCTTTCAGATATAATAACGCTGAAGGTGAAGCATTAGAAGATATATCATTTCAAGCTAAACCTGGAGAGGTTACTGCTATTATAGGTGGAACTGGTTCAGGAAAATCTACATTAGTTAATTTGATATCTAGATTTTATGATGTATCCAAAGGTAGCATATTAATTGATGATGTTGATATTAGAAAAATGTCTCAGGAATATCTACGAAGTAAGATTGGTTTAGTTCCTCAAAAAGCAGTATTATTCAGTGGAACAATAACACAAAACATTCGATTTGGAAAAGAGGATGCAAATAAAGAAGAAATAGTTCATGCTTGTGAGATAGCTCAAGCAACTGAATTCATAAATGATATGAAAGATGGATATGATTCTGAGATATCTCAAGGTGGTACTAATATATCAGGAGGACAAAAACAGCGTTTGTCAATTGCAAGAGCTTTAGTCAGAAAACCTGAAATATATATTTTTGATGATAGTTTTTCAGCTTTGGATTTCAAGACTGATGCGAAACTTCGTCAAGCTCTAAAGAAAGAAACCTCTTATGATACTGTAATAATTGTTGCACAGCGTGTGACTACTGTAATGAATGCAGATAGAATCATAGTTCTAGACGAAGGACGTATTGTAGGAATGGGAACACATAAAGAATTGCTAAGCTCAAGTGATGTATATAGACAGATTGTATCTTCACAGCTTTCAGAGGAGGAATTAGCATGAGTAAAGGTAGAGTAGGAAGAGGACCGGGTAGAGGTCATGCCATGAGTATGCCTGTAGAGAAAGCAAAAAATTTCAAAGGAACATTAAAAAGACTATTAGGGTATCTAAAGCCTAGAAGAGTAAGTCTTATCTTCGTAGTTATAATGGCTATTTGTAGTACAATATTCACTATTTTGGCACCAAAGATAATGGGAAAGGCTACAACAAGACTTTTCAATGACTTTATGGAAATCATTAAAGGAGTTCCTAATGCATCAGTTAACTTTGATGCTATATGGAATATTCTACTTGTGCTAGGGATTTTGTATATTTTAAGTTCTTTATTCAGCTTCATTATGCAATTCACTATGGCAAGTGTTGTTCAAAAAACAGTTTTTACCATACGTGAAGATGTTAGTAGGAAGCTTACCAAGTTACCACTTAAATATTATGATTCTCGTACACATGGTGAAATACTAAGCCGTGTTACTAATGATATTGATAATATAAGTAATACTTTGCAACAAAGTGTTATACAGTTAATCACTTCTATAATAACTATAGTAGGTGTTATCGTCATGATGTTGACAATAAGCCCTTTGTTGACACTTATTACTATTACCACATTACCATTAAGTATTATAATTACTAAGAATATAGCCAAGAAGTCACAGAAATATTTTAAGAGTCAGCAAGAAATAATTGGTAATCTTAACGGTCATGTTGAAGAAATGTATACAGGGCATAAGATTGTAAAAGCTTATGGACATGAGAAAAAATCAATTAAAGAATTTAAAGAAATAAACGATAAACTATATGAGGCTGGCTGGAAAGCCCAATTTATATCAGGTATCATTATGCCTATGATGAGTTTTGTTAATAACCTAGGATATGTGTTTGTTTGTATCGCTGGTGGTATATTGATGATAAAGAAATCTATACAATTAGGTGATATTCAAGCTTTTATTCAATATTCAAGATCATTTGGTCAGCCTATTGTTCAAACAGCTAATATTGCTAATATTATTCAGTCAACTATTGCATCAGCTGAGCGTGTTTTTGAAGTATTAGATGAAGAGGAAGAAATACCAGATAAAAAGAATCCAGTACAAATTGATAATCTACAGGGAAATGTTAGATTTAACCAGGTTGATTTTGGTTATAAAGAGGATGTTACTCTTATCAATAATATGAATATTGATGTTAAGAAAGGCCAAACAGTGGCTATAGTGGGTCCTACTGGTGCTGGAAAAACAACGTTGGTTAATTTACTTATGAGATTCTATGAGTTGAAGGATGGTACTATAAGTATTGACGGTGTCAATATTAATGATTTGAGAAGAAGTGATCTTAGAAATCTGTTTGGTATGGTTCTTCAAGATACATGGTTGTTCAAAGGAACCATAAGAGATAATATCGCTTATGGAAAAGAAGGGGCTAGTGAGGAAGAAATCATCAGGGCTACAAAAGCTGCACATGCGGATCATTTTATTAGAACCCTTCCAGAGGGGTATGATACTGTACTTAATGAAGAAGCTAATAATATATCCCAAGGACAGAAACAGCTTTTGACTATTGCTAGGGCGATACTTGCTAATCCATTAATTCTAATACTTGATGAAGCAACAAGTAGTGTTGATACTAGGACGGAGATATATATTCAAAAAGCTATGGAATCACTTATGAAGGGAAGAACTAGTTTTGTTATTGCCCATCGTTTGTCTACGATTAAGGATGCGGATATGATTCTTGTAATGAATAATGGTGATATTATAGAGAAAGGAAATCATCAGGAATTGCTTGAATTTAATGGCTTTTATGCTGAGCTTTATAATAGTCAGTTTGTTGGAAGTGAAGAAGCGGTTTAGAGATAAGTTGGTTTTTTTTATGGCCTGAGATTTTATTTTTGAGGTAGAATCAATATGGCTAGTGCAAGGTGTATATAGTAGGTTTAACTTGCCTTACCCTGAGAAGCGGTCGGTCTGCGTTAAACCAACTATATACACCTTTTTTATGGCTAGGGTAGTGGGGTGGTGAAAAATTATAATTAGGGATGTAATTTGATCAGATTATTGACAAGATTTTGGTGGATAGATATACTTGTTATAAGAATATACTGCGTGTGAGAGGATTGATTGTAAGTATGGATTTGATTTATGGGACATATAATCCTTCAAAGTTTTTGAGTATGGTGAAGATGTTAGAAGGGCTTGATATTAATTTAATGCATCTTGATTCATTTGATATAGAGATTGTAGAAGCAGAGGAGAATGGTAAAGAACCGTTGGATAATGCATCTGCTAAAGCAATGAGTTATTATAAGCAATTAAAGAGACCAGTATTTTCATGTGATTCGGGATTGTTTTTTGATAATGTTGATGAGAAGGATCAACCTGGGGTTTATATCAAACGAGTGAATGGTAGGGTTTTAACAGATTTAGAGATGCAAGCTTATTATAGTGATTTAGCTAGGAAATATGGGGGACGTTTAAGGGCATATTATAAGAATTCAATTTGTTTGGTTATGAATGAAAATACTGTTTATAGATATGATGGTGAGGATTTGAATTCGGAGAAGTTTTATATGGTAGATAGACCTCATGATGTTTTTCGTAAAGGTTTTCCCCTTGATTCGTTGTCTGTTGATATGAAAAGTATGAAGTATTATTATGATTTGGAGGAGGGAGAGGATGATAATCTAGGGGTTATAAGTGGATTTAGGAGGTTCTTCATTAAGACTTTGAAATTATTAGATTAAACTTAAGTATAAAATATAATGATAGAATTATTGGGAGAAAAGTTTATGAGAGATAAGAGATTAATAATATTAATATTCATTCCATTTGTGTTTGGATATCTAACCAATTTAGTTTTTTTAGTTCCTGGAGTAGGTACATTAACTTATAGTTTAATGCCATTTGTTTTACTTATATATTGGTTTTGGGTAGGAATCCAGTTTTCAAAGAGTTCAATTAAGAATGTATATGCGTTAATTTATGGTAATATATTATGTGTTTTAAGCTTATTACTGTATTATTGGCAGTTTATTTTATTAGGTGATGAAAAAAGAAGTATGTTTTTGGCTAGTATATCTCAAATGTATGTTTCACCTTTAAGTCCTATTACTGCTAGATTTGGAATTATGTTGGAAAAACTTCCAAATGTTATTACACAGACATCAATACTGGCAATGAATATTATTGGGACAATATTATTAGTTATTACATTCTTTGCAGGATTCATATTTGAGAAAATTAAACACAGTAGATTAGAGAAAGTGGAAATAGATGGTAAGTAAATGTTATAAAATACTCAAAGATAATAGTAGTAATTGAAAAGGAGAAATATTTATGGTAGATTTTAGTTTGTTAAAAATAGAATCATATTTTGACCATTTAAGTGCAAATAGCGAAAAAAGCTCTACCATACTAACTTATATAAATAAAATTCATTTTATTTTAGATGAATTAGAAGAAACGGAAATAAAAAATGGCTTATTAAAGATTGTGGAAGAAATTAAAGTTTTAGTGAATGGTAAATGGACACAGTCTGATATAGAAAATTGCTATAAGAGGGCAAAAGAGGTATTATTCCGTGATACAAAATCAGTATTGAAAAATTTTAATGAAAAGCTTAGTAATACTAACATCAATGATTTTTATATAATAAATCAAGATATGTTTAGCTTAACATTGGCAGGAAGTTTTGACAGCGACTATTATCATGATGTAGAAGTAAAATTTCTAGATGTTGAATTTATTTGCTGTCCTAATCATTTTACAGCTGATTCATTTAGAATTGCTACTGAGAATGAAATTTATAAATTAGGGGAAGTTACTAACATTAAAGATTCAGAAGGTTTAGCTATTTGTATGGAAGATACTAGTTGGGGAGATAAATATTATATGATTGCTCATAGTATTGAAGTATCATGGGGAACTGTGTTTTATTATATGCGTGAAAATCTCGGAGAAGGGCAAAGAATAGCTAATTGGGTATTGGAAAAAAATAGATCTAACAGATAATAAATTATATTACTATCCTATCTAATATAATATATACTTAGTTATTAATTTTTAATTATCAAATTTAAGCGAGGAGGAATAATATGCCTTTTGCAATGACGCATTTGTATATTGCATATAACATAATACAACAGACACCTCAGATTAAGAAACCTAATGATTTTCTGCTAGGAGCTATTGCTCCAGATTCAGTGCACTTTCGAAATAATTACGATAGTGATATGAAATTCAATAGTCATCTGTGTATTGGTAATGAAAAATGGGGAAGAGTAACTAATAATGATGAGTGGATAGATAATGTGCTTAGTTTTTTGAAAAATAATAAAGACTCACAGAACGCTGATTTTATATATGGGTTTTGCTGTCATATATTAGCAGACATTCAAAATAATATAAAAATATGGACACCATTTAGAGAGAAAAACAACAAAGGAGTTTGTAGTATATATCATCAAGAATCTTATGGTATTGATTATGAATTATATTTACTTCCACAAAGAAAGGTAATATGGACTATGTTGGAGGATGCTACAGCATTTGATATACAAGATATTGTTAGAGCAGTAGAAATAAATCAGATGAAACAATCTCTGAGTAAGGAACAATTTGAGAATAGGAAGTCTATTGATATATCAACGAATGAATATGTAACACTTTCTGGAATGCAAAAATTTATTGATGAGGAATCTGAGTACATAAAAAATATGTTGTATGGCGAAGATAGAGCTTATTGAATGGAGGATATTATGGGATATGCAATCGAAGTTAATTTTGATAAAAAAAGTGAAGATAAGTTAATTGAATATTGGAGACTATTATGTCAGAATAATATTAGTTCATACATGTATAAAAATGGTGCACACCCACATATAGCGTTTGCTGTTTTTGATGAAAAGACTAAAGATATTAGTCGGCTTAAAAATATTATGAATGATTATTTTAGTAGGATAGAACCATTTGAGGTGATTTTTTCTTATCTGGGTCTATTTCCTACCAATGAAGGAGTTGGTTTTATAGCACCAAAGGTATCTCAACAGTTATTGGAGTATCATAAGGGATTTTATAATGAAGTATGTGATAATGGATATGATGCAAGGTTTAATGATTATTATAAACCAGATGTTTGGATACCTCATTGTACTATGACTATTAATACTACTAACAATAATCAAATGAAAGGGATAGAATTATTAAGAAATACATTCAAGCCATTCAAAGCAAAAATTACAAGGGTTTCATTAGTGGAATTCTTTCCAAGTAAATATTTAGAAGTGATAGAATTATAAATTATTTGACAAAACAAATAGATATATGTAAAATTAATTTCAGAGTGAAATAATTGAGCTATGCTTATATAGTAGTAAAGGATTGATACAATGATAAATAAAAATATAAAAGGTACATCAGCTCTTAGACAAAAAAATAGGATACAGATTATTGACTATATTAGAAAGAATGCTCCTGTTACTCGTATAGATATTTTTAATGGTACAAACATTTCCAGACCTACAATAACAAGAATAGTTAAGCAGTTGGTAGAGGAAAAAATAGTTCAAGAAAGTGGTATGGTTGAAACTCATGCAGGGCGAAAACCTATTTATCTTAAGCTAAGAAAATCTGCTTTATGCTGTATGGGGATGAATATATATAGAAATAATATTAGAGCATCAATAATAGATTTGGATAAAAATATATTAATCAGCAAAAAGGTTTCTATTAATAATGTGAAAACAGCAAAAGAGTTTTTAGAAACCATACTTGATATGATTCATAGTTTAATTGATGAATCAAAAATATCAATAAAGCATGTAATTGGAATAGGCATAGGTTCTTCAGGAGTTGTTGACTATGATAAGGGTATACTACATAATTTTAATCCACATCTTAATATTAGAAATATCCCTTTGAAGGCTTTTTTAGAAAAAGAGCTTAATATTCAAACTTTTGTTGATAATAATCCAAACACAAGAGCTTTAGGTGAATATTGGTATGGCTATGGTAGAGGGTATAAAGACATAGCTTATATTGTCTGTGGTGAAGGTATTGGAAGTGGAATTATTGTTGATGGTAATATTCTAAGAGGAAAAAATAATATTACTGGTGAATTTGGACATATGACTGTAGCTGTTAATGGTAGAGAATGTAATTGTGGAAGATATGGTTGTGTAGAAGCATATTGTTCAACTGAAGGGATAGAAAAGATTTTAAATGAGAAAATATCAGAAGTTGACACATCACCTATAAAAGATTTCATAAAAGGAAATAGAAGTAAACTGAATTATAGTATGATATGTGAATTCTATAATGAAGATAGATATTGTAAGGAAGTATTGGACCAAGCCACAACCATACTTAGTATTGGTTTGTCTAATCTTATGGGAATACTTAACCCAGAAATTATAGTTTTATCAGGTGAATTATTTGATAATGATTTTATGTTTGACCAAGTGATAGATAAGACTAAGCAGGAAGTATTCACTGATCTCATTGGAGATATCAAGTTCAAAAAAAGAGAGCAAATGGATTATGTATATGAAATTGGAGCGGCGGCATTAGTATATAAAGCATATTTTAAGAATGTATAGAATTTTAATATTCAGAGGTTAATCACTAGTATAGAATTGCCTAACATTGGGCTTATAAATTATAAATTATTTGAATTCTTCTCTCTGAATTTTGTAGGTGAAAAATTATAATGCTTCTTGAATAAACGACTAAAATAATTGATACTGTCAAATCCACATTTTAATGCTATTTCAGTTATGTTCAATTGACTTTTATTTAAATAATAAACAGCCTTATCCAGTCTTATTCCATTAACATAATCGGTAGGAGTCTTACCTGTCATTTGTTTGAAAATTCTACAAAAATGATAGGTACTGATATTTAAAATTTTGGCTAGGTCTTCAGTATATATTTTACTTTGATAGTTATCATCTATATATGTAAAAATCAATTTAAAACGTTTCAAATTAGTTACTTTAGAAATTAGTTCTTTCTTAGTTAAAAATCTACTAATGTAGTTTCTTAATAGTAGGACAATCAATTGATAAACAGAAGACTTTACAGCAAGTTCATATCCCATTTCCCTTGAAAGATACTCTTGTATTGTCTTGTTAACATATTTTAATATTTCATCGTCATTTTCAATCAAATTTTGAAAAGATATTTGATTTTGGGATAGCGGCGAGAGGAATTTTGCTTGACATAAATCAACTTGATTACTAAACAGGAATGAAAAATCAATACTGATTATATAGAATTTAAGATTATCGCTTAAACTTTCAAGGGAATGGAGTTCATTATTGTTAATGACAACAATGCTATCAGTAGTTGTATTGTACTGATTATTACTACATTCTACTATAGCTTCACCTTCAGTAAAAAAATACAGCTGCATATTTTCATGCCAATGTGCATTGAATTTTCTTCCTTTGTTGAAGGTTTCTGCAAGAAATATATCTATACCCAAATTAGGATTAGGCATTTTTCTATAATAATAAGTTTTAAAATCCTTCATATCGTTATCCTCATGTCAAAATTGTGCTAAAACTCAGCAATACAATTCTTGTGTCATATTATAAATATTATTATTATAATACATGTAAGTTATATTGTAAATATAATAATTCTAGTTAAAAAATCAAAATGAGGTGTACAGAAATGAATAGGTCAAAAGTCAAAAAAGTAAATTTTTATAGTGAGATATTAGGTAAAGAAATGGCAATGTTGGTGTATTTACCTGAAAGCTATAATTCTTCAACTCCTCTGCCTGTATTATATTTTTTGCATGGAAGAAGTGGAAATGAAGATATAATGTTTGAATTGAATATAAATAAAATAGCTGATCAAATGATAAAAGATGGGGAAATTAAGCCCATGATAATTGTATGTCCAAGAATTGAAAACAGTAGGGGATTGAATTCATCATTAATTTGTAAGGAAATACATGAATATGGACATAATAATAGAATTATAAATTTAGGAATGTATGAAGACTATTTCGTTAAAGAGATAATACCTATGCTAGATAATACTTTTAATACTATAAAAGATAGAAAAGGAAGATACATAGGAGGATTATCTGCTGGAGGATATATAGCACTTCATAGTACATTTCGACATCAGTATATGTTTTCAAAAGTAGGAGGTCATATGCCTGCTCTAGAGTTAGAACTTGAAGATGAAGACAAGCCTTATTATGAAAATAGGGATGTATGGAATAAGTATAATCCAATACTTATTGCTAGGAACAATAACATTTCTTGTGATATTGAGATTTATCTTGATGCTGGAGAAAAAGATGAAGGTAGATTTTATGAAGGCTGTTTAATTTTACATAAAATATTACAAGACAAAGGCATAAACTCTAGGAATCATATATTCCCTGGTAATCATAGTGCTGACTATATAAAATCAAATTTGGAGAAATACTTAAAGTATTATGGAAGTTAATATTAAATTGAAGATATATAAATGATACATCATCTTGACAAAACTAAAATAAGGATATAAAATAAAAATAGGTTAATTTCAGACTGAAATTTAATTGGTAAAAAGATGTATTATATAATAATTTAAAAGTGATTTACTCACTTTTTATTATTGGGTAAATAATTTCAGACTGAAATTATGAAAAAAGAAAGAAGGTATGACATGAAAAGATTAAAAATTGGTCTTGTAGGATTAATGCACAAGAATTTCACAGGCGACAAAGTAGGTATTTATAATCGTTCAAAGCAGGAAATGAAAAAACTAAGTGAAGAAATGAATTTTGATGTTATATGTGTAGAAGATGGAATATATACTGACCAAGAAGCTGAAGAAGCATACACTTTTTTAGATAAGGAAAAAATCGATTTTATTATGATTCAAAGTAGTGCGTTTAATTCAGGAACAATTATTCCAATCTTAACAAAATTAAATATACCTATTGGTTTGTGGGCAGTCAAGGAACCAACTGCATCTGGTCCATTACCAATTAACTCTTTCTGTGCAATGAACATGAATGCAAGTATCATCGGGCAGTATCTTAAAGAATATGATTTACCATTCAAATGGTTCTATGGTTATATGAACGATGATTTATTCCAGAAAAGATTTACAATAACAATAAAGGCTCTTACAGCTATAAAAAATATAAAAAACACAAAGATTGCTCTAATTGGTGGTATTGCTAATGGATTTGACAACCAATATTTTGATGAAAGAAAACTTCAGAGTAGATTTGGAGTAAAACTATATAGAAATCATGAATTTTCAGAGATAAAACATAGAATGTTATCTTATAAAGATGAAGATGTACAAGATATCATGGAACAAATATTACAAGATAGTTGCAGCTGCAATACTTTAGCAAAAGAGAAAATAAATAAAAACGCACGTTTGATTAAAGCTGTTGTAGATTTCAAAGAAGAAAATGGATACGATGGCATTGCACTTAGCTGCTGGCCAAAATTCAGAATAGAACTTGATATGGTTTCATGTGCAGCAATAGGAAGACTTAATCAACTGTATTTTACCACAGCTTGTGAAGGTGATGTATATGGGCTTATTACCATGATGATGATGAGATATATGAATGATAAACCTTCATTACTTATGGATTTATCTGATTTTGACGAGCAGGATGAAAGTGTATTATTCTGGCATTGTGGGCTGGGATGTAATAATGTAGCTTACAATGGAGAAGTAAAATTAGCTTCTCACTGTAATCCAGGACCTTGGTCTGGAGAGGGGCTAAAAGAAAACGCTCCTGTTGCAGATATGATTTTTGCCAAACAAAAAGGGACGGCTGCAAGATTTACTAAAGATGGTGAAGAGATGTTTCTTCTTACAGGTGAATTTAATCATCCAGAAAAACCAAGTTTTGATGGTTCAAGAGGATGGATGTCCAACTTGAAACTTAACACAAAACCAATTGAAGTCAGAGATTTGGTAGAAACCATTATGGTAAAGCATCAACCACATCATTACGCCTTAGTCTTTAATGATTTAGGTGATGAAATGATGGAAGTAGCCGCATGGCTTGGTATTAAACCAATGGAAAAAGTAACTTATGAACATTTTTTACAAAGATAATATAAGGAGGAAGAAATAATGTCATTAGTACCTATGAAATTATTACTTGATAAAGCTTTAGAAGGAAAATTTGCGTATGGAGCATTCAATGTACATACTACCAATGAAGTGAAAGCAGCAATTGAAATTCATGAAACATTCAGATCACCTGTTATATTACAGATAATAGAATTTGCTACAGGTTTTATAGCAGGTAGAGAAGATTTTCTTAATGCTACATTAGAAGAAAAGATTGAAGGTATTAAAATTATTACTGAAAAAGTAAAAGAAGCTGCTAAAAAAACTGATATACCTGTAGTTTTACACTTGGATCATGGTCATGATAAAGAACTTGTGAAAGCTTGTATTGACGAAGGTTTTACATCAGTCATGATTGATGGTTCATATCTTCCATTTGAAGAGAACATTGCTCTTACAAAAGAAATAGCTGACTATGCACATAAAAAAGGAGTCACAGTTGAAGGGGAACTTGGTGTATTAGCAGGTAGAGAAGATAATGCTAATCATAGTGGTTCATTATATACAGACCCTAATAAAGTATGTGAATTCTTTGAGAAAACAGGTGTTGACTGTTTAGCTATATCTTATGGTACTAGTCATGGAGCTGCAAAAGGTAAAGATGTTGTAATCAGTAAAGAAATTGCTATAGCATCATATGAAAATATGAAATTCAAAAATATCAAAGGATCTTTAGTTTCTCATGGTTCTTCAACTGTTCCTAAATACTTAGTAGAAGGAATTAATAAATTAGACGGGAAACTAAAAAATGCACATGGTATTCCTATTGAGCAAGTATTGGAAGTGGTTCCTTACGGAATAGCTAAAGTAAATGTAGGAACAGATATCAGATTAGCGATTACGAGATATATTAGAGAGTATTTTAAAAATAATAAAAATATAGATGATAATTCTAGAGTTGGACAAATCAAGAAAATTATAGAAGATAGACCAGAATTAATTGACGAGAGAGTTTATTTATATCCAATGTATGATAGCGTAATTTCTGGAACAGGTAAAACTACTGAAGAGAATGATATATTGGAATGTGTTGAGAAAGGTGTTAAAGAGATAGTAGGACAATTGATTGTTAAATATGGTCAAGTTGGTACTTCTGAATTATTTTAATAAAACTCTTTTCACATAATTTCACATATTTTTATGATAATTCTCCTACATTCTATGGCTATACTAATCACATAGTTAAAACAAACCTTTTAACTATAGACCAAAATTAAATTCGATCGATTAATTTGGAGTTAAAATAATTATTAGGAGGTCATAGAAATGATAAAGAAAATAGTAATATTAGGATTAGGCGTTATATTATCAGCAAATTTGATGGTGCCGACTATGGCAAGTGAAACAGATCAAGATGTAAACGTTTCAGTGGAGGCTGCACAAACGATTGAAAAAGATTCCCAGAATAAAGATAAGATTGTTAAGTTTAGACTTGATAAACAGGCTAAACCATTTACAAAAGAAGAACACTTAGCCAAGATAAATGAAGTATTAGCGCAATTAGAACAAAAATATGAAGATGGAAATATTGAAGAAGAAAAATATAATGAAATAAAGGAAAGATATACAAAAATAATCGAAGCTATTGAAAATGGTGAAATGCCAGAATTGGGTAAAGGAAAATTTTTAGGACATGTAAAAGCTTTATCTCAAGAAGAAATGTTAGAAAAATTGAATGAGCAATTAGCAGGATTAGAAACAAAATTAAATGATGGTAAGATTGAACAAGATGAATATGACAAAATAAAAGAGAAGATAACAAAGACAATTGAAGCTGTTGAAAATGGTGAAATGCCTAAGATGGGTAAAGGAAAAGGATTTATGAAACATGCTTTATCCCAAGAAGAAATGCTGGAAAAATTAAATGAAAAACTAGCAGGACTTGAAGAAAAAATGAATAACGAAGAAATAACTGAAGAACAATATAACTCTGCTAAAGAAAGAATACAAGAAATTATTGAAAAAGTTGAAAATGGTGAAGCATTTGATTTAAAAGGAAGAAAAGCAAGAAAAGATAAAAGTATCTTAGAAGATAAAGATATTATTAATAATGATTCTTCAACACAAGAAGAAAAAAGTTTATAAATTTCCCTTTAATATAAAATAATTTTTATATATAATATAAATGAAGGATGAATAATTATCAATTATTCATCCTTTCAATAAGTGATTAAAAAAAGTTATTAAAATTATGAAAGGGAGAATTCATAATGTTTAAGATATATTTAGTTGAAGATGAACAGAATCTGAATGATATTTTAGTATTTTATTTAAAGAATGAAGGTTATGAAGTAAAAAGCTTTACTTGTGGTTTGGATGCAGAAAAATGTATAGAAGAAGATATGCATTTGTGGATTCTTGATATAATGCTTCCTGATCTTGATGGATACGAGCTTATTAAAAGAATAAAAAAACATAATGAAAATATTCCCGTTATCTTTATATCTGCTAGAGATACAGATTTAGATATAATCACTGGTTTACAAATGGGTAGCGATGATTACATATCCAAGCCATTTCTGCCAATGGAACTTGTTATAAGAACAAGGAAACTTCTAAAAAGAGTTTATAAAAAAGAAGGAAACAATAACATACTAATCAATAATAAATATAAAATAGATTTTAACAAAAGAATGGTTTACAGAGGAGAAAAAAATATTGAACTGACTTCAAGAGAATTTGATTTTTTATGTACTATAATAGAGAATAAAAATAATGCAATGTCTAGAGACTACCTTCTCAATAAAGTATGGGGAGAAGATTATTATGGAAGTGACAGAGTAGTTGATGACCTTGTTAGAAGAGTAAGGAAAAAATTACCTCATATAAGAATAGAGACTATTTATGGTTATGGTTATAGGTGGTGCGAAATTGAAAATTAAATCTATTAACTCAAAATTAATGTTAGCTTTTTTGGGAGTGATAATCTTTTTTGCAGTAATCACCTATTTTTTATTAGTAGGAGCTTTTAATAATTATTACCATGAAGATATTTATAGAGTTCTTGAAGATAATATAGATAATAATCAAAAGATTACAGATATAGAAAAATTTATTAATGACAGCGAAGATAATAGAAGCATAGAACAGCTTTTTTGGACAAAGATAAATGGTCAATTTACACGGAAAGAAGCTAGAAGAACTAATTTGATAACAAGTGAATTGACAGAAGATATTATTAAAAATATTGAGAATAATATTAATAATCAACAAGACGAATCTAGAAGATATTATATTGATGTTAATGGGAGAAAATTATTTTATGTTATTACTAAATATGAACTGAGCTATTCAAATAAATTATATGTAGTACCTAAACTTTTTGATAAACCTAAAATTACTAGAATAAACAATACATTGTATAGAGTTGCCCTTAGGTGGGAACCTCTGGATGATTCCCTTGAAAAGAATTTATTTAATCAAATGGGTATCGGTTTATTATTGACGATTATTGCTATTTTGATTATTTTCTTTTTCTTGTCTAGACATCTAACTCGGCCAATAATTAACCTAAGTAACTCAGTAAAAGAAATTTCAAAGAGGAAATTTGATTCACCTATTACCATTAAAAGAAACGATGAAATAGGTTTTTTGGCGAGTACAGTTGAAGAAATGAGAAAAGAGTTATTAAAATACGATGAAGAACAGAAAATGAAACTTCATTCCATTTCACACGAATTGAAAACCCCAATAATGATTATCCAGAGTTATGTAGATGCATTAAAAAAGGGTTTGTATCCAAAAGGAACACCAGAATCATCATTAGAAATAATTGATGATGAATGTTGCAGATTACAAAAATTGGTTTATAACTTATTATATATTCAGAGATTAGATTATTTTGAGAGTGAGCTAAAGAATAAAGATAAAATAAATTTAAAAGAAGTTGTTGAAGAAGTTATCAATAATATGAGTATGAAGCTTGAAAATTTCCAAACAGAAATTAAAATGGACAATGTATATATTAATGCTGATTTCAATCAAATGAAAATAGTAGTGGAGAATATTCTTAGTAATCAAATAAGATATGCTGATTCAATAATAAATATATCTCTTGAAAAGGATAAAGATAGTGTTGACCTTCGCTTTTACAATGATGGTGAGCATATTCAAGATAGCAATGATATATTTATAATGTTCAAAAAAGGTAAAAATGGACAAAGCGGTCTAGGGTTGTATATCGTCAAAAGATTATTGGATATCAATGGTGCAAGTATAGTGGCTTATAATGAAACAAAAGGTGTTGCATTCAAGATTCAGTGGAAATTGTAGACATATTAAAGATTTTACTTGAAAAAAAAATAAAATCGTATATAATATATATAATAAATATATAAATACTTAAGAAGCTTCTTTCAAAATTGAAGGAAGCTTTTAAGTTTAATATCATATAATTATATTAATATATATTGGAAAAGGGTGGACAGATGGAAGAATATGAAGTGATTATTAGGATAGTTATAGCTATTCTAGTAGGTGGATTAATAGGTTATGAACGGCAGATAACCAATAGACCAGCTGGTTTTAGGACGCACATACTTGTATGTGTAGGTGCTGCTGTAGTATCTATTATTCAAATTGAATCAGTGGAAAGAACAATAGCTCTAATTCAGGAAAAACCGGAGTTGGCTAATGCTCTGAAAGCTGATATCGGTAGAATGGGAGCACAAGTTATAACCGGTGTAGGTTTCCTTGGTGCTGGAACTATAATCCGTGAAAAAGGACTAGTAAAAGGATTAACAACTGCTGCTTCTATATGGGTAGTTGCTTGTATAGGTCTTGCAATAGGTCTTGGGATGTATGTAATTACTGCTGCATCTACTATTGGAGTATTTATTTCATTAGTTATACTTAAGAAAGTAGAAGACAAATTTATTGACAAAGTAACAACTATTTCCTTGGATATACAATATACAGGGGATAAGGAATTTATGAAAGGTATCCAAAAATACTTCAACATGAAGAATATCAAAGTAAGAAAAATTAAATTCTTAAGTGAAGAATCCGATTTAGATGAAACAGCTGCTACTAGTGAAGTAGAAATCATTAGACATTCAATTTACAGCATTGATGTACCTAAATATGTTAATTGCACAAAAATAGTTCAAGATCTATGCAGGAAAAAGAATATTAAACAGGTAAAGATTATATAACCTACATGGTATTTTGCTTATTGGTTTGACTGAAATACATAAATAGAATAATTAATCAATACTTATTGATAGACTCATATATTTGGGTCTGTCTTTTTTTTATCCATATGACTAGGGGACGTTTCG
>NZ_BTPU01000066.1:0-19862 GCF_036985595.1 Vallitalea maricola
CTGAGGAATACCTACAGAAACCAATGCATCCTCTGGCATAAGTTCAGGTACATAATAATTACTGAATTGTTCTATATTGATACTGATGGTTGGAGATGCTCCATACTGGGATACTTGTTTATTAATAGTACTTTTCAGTGATTCATATGGCATTTCTAGAGTCATATCTCCTGCTTTTACCAGAATCTTGACTTTATGAGCATCAAAAGCTTCAATAACTGTATATGGAATAAGCACTTTCCTCTTAACAATAGGATTATCTTTATACTTGGATACATCTATTTCATATACATAAGTATTGTGCTTAATCAAATTAGTAATAAGTCTTTGATCAACATTGTTATCAGCCATATTATCTTGTCCAGTTACAATACTTCTGAATCTATAAGTTAACTCTTTTTTCTCTTTATCATAAACTAGTTCATAATCCTTACCTGGTAATATTTCTAATTCAGGGTCTGTATGTCCATCATATTCAGAATTAGAATATTTAGTCAGCACTCTTATAGGATTAGAAAAGCTAAGAGAATCTTTAACTATAAACTGACCTTTCTCTGGTCCAGTAACGGTTACACGAGTCTTCATTCTTATATAATAGAACCTGTTTCCAATAAGATTATTTATCTTGACTAAATATTTCTCTAGTATTTCAACATTATCAGGTTTTAGGTCTCCCTCTCCACCAGCAACTTCAATATAGATTGGATCAATAAACAAACCATTATCCGCTACTTCCATTAGATATGTGAACTTTTTCTCTATTGTTGATTTATCGCCTTCTGGCTTAGGTTTGTCATCCACATGTAAAAGCCATTCTATACCTATGTAGTCTTCTGTTACACTGTCAGTATAATCATGTTTTTTCATAGATTCACTTGAGGCAACACCTATACCCCTAGGTGGTAATGGATTGGCTATATCTTTTGTAGTTCCTATAGCCACATTACTCCATGGTGATTCATGATTATTTGCTGGCTGAATACTCCTGATCCAGAAATAATACTGGGTGTTAGGGAATAAGTCATCCACAGTTACTTCATAATAAGCTCCATCCGTTGGATAAAGTGGATCTAATGGATCTTCAGGTAATTTATATTCCCATACCTTAGCCCCTTCCACATCTTCTGTAAGTGAATATCTGACTTCATATTTGAAACTAGTATCATATTTCCATGTTAATGTCATAGTAGTATCTGTATAATCATTTATATAGAGACTAGGTACAGTTGGGTCAGGATTGACTACCGAATCTTCTGGTTTGGTTGCTACAACAATTGGTGTAGGGTAATGAGCCAATACCAAATCTCCAGAATATAATTCTCTATATGGATATAGCATAAACAGATATAACGTATTTGGTAGTAATGCATCTTGTTTATAGTATTGATAAGTAGCATCATCTACATCTTTCTCAACTTCAATATCCTGCCATCCTATAGTATTTATTCCATTCTTATCATCACTGATTAGTTTATTATAATAATCTACAAATGAGTAATCTGGATTACTCTGTTTTTGAAGATTGATTTCTTTTTGAACTTCAGTGTATGGAATTTTATGGAACTTGTATTTAACGTCTGATACACCAAATTGGTCTGCACCCAAATCAATCTTTCTACTCAATACCTCAAAACTACTATCTATATTTTTTACATAATCTACGAATCTAGTTATCTCACCTTCATCTTTATAGATTGGAAAATATTCTGCCCCTTCAACATATTTAGTATAGATTTTGGCTGTACCACTATCATTTACTACCCACACTTGATTAGCCCAAGTAGAAAGGGTATCGTATGTTACTGTATCCTTAGCTATAACTTCCCACCATTTTTCTTTCCATTGAATAGCAACTTCTGTTGTAGTTGTATCTTTATCTTTTATTTTCAAAGGTGGTTTTGCAACTGATGGTGGTTCAAAAGAGTCTCCATTATATCCATAGTAAAGGGATACAATAGTTGGTTCTGAAACATTTTCTTCATCACCCCATCTTTTCTTAGCTACTATTTTTATGTAATATAAACTTCCAGGTGTTATTCTTTGCAATTCCGATTTATCTTTATCATAATAGTACTCTAAGTTATATTTAAAACCTACGATTTCATCAGTAGTATTCTTCAATATATTATTAGGTGAACTATCTCCGTACTTTTGATTATCAACTATTTTTTTAGCTCCTGCTAATGACTCCAAATCTCTAGTAACGTATATATCATAATAAACATCTGTATCTATTATCAAATTTCCATATGTAGGCGAACTGCTGATTACATCTTTTCTTTTAAAAGCTCCCCATACAAAATTTATGGAATTTCCTGCTTCTACTACATTGAAAGTACGTTTAGCCTCTAATAAATCACTGATATTTTCACTATACGAATCCCCTGGAACCAAGTATTTTTTTTCAAGCTCATTCTTTATTTCATTAATAGGCTTGGTCTTAAGCGTTTCAAGTATTGCTTTTGTCATTAAGTTAGGAACTACTGGTTTAGTAGGCTTTATATTCAATGCCAAAGGTACAAATGGAACTTTTTTTGACTTGGGTTCAATTGGTATCTTACTGGTATCTCCTACAGCCTCATATCTAAGCTGTAATTGATATTCAACAGATTGTGTCGGTCTTCTTACTCTATAATATTCCATTGTAGCAGCATCTTTGTCAAATATTGCAATGTTACTAGGCTGGTCGTTAATATATTCAACTAAGCGTGCCTCAACCAATTCGTATTCGCTTTGGTCCTGACCAACTTTGAAACTTGCTGGTATATTCCATTCTAATCTTACATATTCTCCATCTTCAAAAACCTTTAGATCAATATTAGTTGAACATGTCCATATATAAGGATAATTGACGTTCTTAACCAGTGGTTTGCTATCATAATATTCCGTTACAGGTTCTATCATTACAGAGTATATCTGTCCTGGATATATATTCTGTTCCAATTTATATCTTAGACGATTTCTTTTCTTAACGGTATCATAATATTGTTGTATCTTACCAGATTCAACACTAAGATTATTGATTTCTCCTTCTTTGTTATTTATAAGTTCTTGTTTGGATCTATTGGAGTAATCACCTACTGCATATACTATTCTATATTCAAATGTATCTAATCCTATATCATCCCATACTACCTCAATGCTATCATCTTCTGGTATTAATTCTACATTAAGGTCTGTTATTGCATATACCCTTTTTGCCGCTCCAGTTGTAGGAGCAAGAACTTGTGTTATCTCTCCATCAATTTCTGTTTTATGATAGTGATAAGGTTGTATGAATACTTCATATAATGAACCTGTATCAAGAACTATTTCATCATGTACATTTATACTCTGAGATGTAAATGC
This sequence comes from Vallitalea maricola, assembly GCF_036985595.1. Classification (NCBI taxonomy): domain Bacteria; kingdom Bacillati; phylum Bacillota; class Clostridia; order Lachnospirales; family Vallitaleaceae; genus Vallitalea; species Vallitalea maricola. The sequence continues at coordinate 3,349 of NZ_BTPU01000066.1, forward strand.
ATCTGTTCCTGAATCAATTTTAATGTTTTCATCTATTCCAGAAGTTTTATTATTTACTCTTAATTCATAATAGTCTGGGTCATGCACATCTGTACCAGGAGCCCAGTTATCTGGTTCTTGCCAGCTGACTGTCATAGTAGGTCTAATGATAGGTTTTCCCGTAACAACATCTTGTCCAATAATATAATAGACATCATCAATTGATATATCTTTTACTGGTATCTGTACATTAGCCATTACCCTAATTGGTTGGACAAACATGCATATAATTATTGCTAAACATACTAATTTCTTCTTCATCTATTTTCCTCCTACCAATCAATCTTATTATTGATCCTTGTCAACATTTCTAAAACTGTTTCTGTAACAACTTCTTCATTGGGTAATAATCTGCCATCTGTCAATTTGATGATACCTAGATTTACTCCTTTAATAAGTACATCTCTGTATTCGTCCTGAATATCATCAGCATCTTCAATAATATTATAATCTGTAACATTAATACTATCTAAGTTCAAGTTATTTTTTATTGAATAAGCCTGCATCAATATGTACATAGCTTCATCTTTTCTCATATGGCCGTACATATCATCTATAGGAATATCAACATTCTGTTCTTTTAACCATTCTTCATTATCATAGCCTTTTTCAGCCCCTAACACTCTAGCTGTAGCTGATAATAATTGATAGTTGTATACTTTATAATTAAGATTGCTAAGTTCGCCACTGTTAAAGATATCTGTCAAGCTGTACTGGGTTACTAAATCAGTAACCATACCATTATAGATATTATCTAATTTACTATACATATTTGACTTTGGTGCAAATAGATAAGAACCTGTTTTATCTGTTTCAATATTATATGAGCCACCATAGTTATCACTATTAACCCTGGTGAATGAACTTCCATCTTTTCTGTAACCTTGTAAAGTATCATTAACCATTCCAACATTAAATGCTAATCTAATGCTTTGATCAAATTCTCTTACGCTACTATATTTAGTCTGGATATAACTTTTCATCATGCTATTGATATTAGCTCTATGAGTCTCTTTAACAAGTTTTAGAGTATCAGTTACTATTTTCAATAATTTTGCATCATCAATACCTGACTCTAGCTCTTTATCCAACTGTTCCATTAGGTAAGTTTTTTTACTTTCTACAGCCTGCTCGAACTTCTGTAAAATCAATCTTTCCAAATCATTTTCTGAGATATTGCTGCCTACCACCTGAACATCAAAATTCAATAGATTAGTTGATGGTGATTTTCCATTTACCTTGTCTTTGTATTCTCCAATGTTCATGACTAATCTTACATAATAATCTCTGGTAGAACTATTATACTTATTGATTTCATCAATCTTATCTATTATTTCAGCTGTCTTATCTTGTGATAAGGCATATGGTCTGATACCTAAATCACCATCTGGGAATTTTACCATGATAGTTATGCCATTATCATTAGCAGTCTCAATCATCTTAGCTGGCAGATAATAATCTTGTACACCTTTTATTGCATCTACCAAATAGTAATTTCCTTCTTTGACATATTTAAGATCTCCAATATTATAGTCTTGGCGATACTTTATGACTTGTTTCTTATCATCTTTTTCAATCTCCCAATAAGATGTTTTTATAAGTTCCTGAGCTTTATCTTCATAATACTTGATATACTCTATGTATTTATTTTCCTTATCGTAGTCTTTCTGGTCAAATTCTGTACGTGTGCTGACTCTATCAGAAAAACTAGACCTAGGATATACTTTATCCCCATTTGGTAATGTATCTTGGGGCTTGGTTCTATCTTCTATCCTTACTTTTATGCTATATGTAGTTCCTGGTTTTAATCCACTGATCTTATAGAATACCCTTGTATAACCATCATTAGCACCTGTTACCTGCTCTAAATAGTAACTACTGTATTTGGTGTTGCTATAATCAGTATCTTTATCACCTTTTACAAATATTTCAATACCATAATTTCCTGTAGTGTGATAATCAGTTGGTATAGGAGCATCAAATCTTATTACTGCTTCCCTTTTTGGGTCATAAGAATATTTAGGATTGTGGTCTACTATTAAATTGACTGGTCTTTTAATAGGAGCAGTTGTCAATGAATCCGCTACCCAAGCAGAGGCTGCTTTTGGAAGCTCAGACTCAATTCTTATTGTACGAGCATAGTAATAATATACCTTGTTAGGTAGATTATTATTATCAATTATACTAATCTTATTGTCCTCAACTTTGAATGTCTGTGTAGCATCAATCCATGTGCGTGTGTTTTTATCATAATATTTTAAAACATATTTGTCGTCTTTTACATAGAGTCTCCATCCTTCTACAACTGCACCTGTCAATAGTTCTGAGTCAAATATGTCTTGTAACATCTTTCCACTACCTAATGATTCTGGCAAGGATTTATTCTCAATACTGATTAATTCAAAACCATATTTATCTTCTACTAATTCAATTTCTGTAGGAAACTCCCATGAAATTTCACCTGAAATCATGCTATCATCCAAATGCTTAGCTTCCATATTTTCTGGAGCTAATGGTACTAACTCACTGTCTCCTGGGTTAGATGGAACAACTGGTGATGTAGCACTTAACATGCTTGAAGGTTCTGAACGTCTTTTATCAACAATAACACCTGGCGCGCCAACATCAGAAATATCTAGCTTAGTCACTATTCTTACATAATAATTAGTATTAGGGTCTAGATTCAATAACTTTAATTCTTCAAATCCTGCATCTGTAGATTCAGTCTGTATGTCACTGTACAATATACTATCAGACCTTAGTTTATCTATTTCATCTGGGGTCAACTCAATATCATCTGAATAATCAGCTATTTTATATACTCCGTTTTCCTCTTCTCTAGCTATATTGTCCAAATCTAATATTTTCTCTACATCGCCCTTAGTTGTCATCAATGAATCTAGATTTAATATCTTCTGTTTATCTTTAGATATATATATCCTATAATTGATATTCTCAATCTTTTTATTGATTGGTGATATCATATAATCATCATAATTCTTTATATCAACAAGTTTGAATTTTACATTAAGACCTACTCTTGGTTGTTCCTCTGAAGTAATTCTTGGAGTGTAATCTATGCTTCCAGCCATTGGTATATCGTATCTTAACATACTAAGTGAAATACTATCTGCAATAGATCGGTCACTTTCTCCTACTCCGCCATCAGGAGCAATAACATATACAGATTTCATTTTAATAAAATTAATCCCTGGGAATTCATAATCATACTCATTATCTGCTTCTTCAGATTTTGTATAAGGTGTTATTTTATTGGTTATATCTTTTTTTATTGGTTTTGACCATATGGTTGGTTTGTCAGCTAATGTACTGCCTTCGTATTTACCCCTGATAACAATGTTTTTTACTTGAAACAGGTTCTCACTGTCATTATATCCCTCATGATATCCCGATATTGTTGATGGAGTAGCTTGTTCCATACCTGAATCGACTTCTACTACTTTGATACCTTCTGTATCTTTATATACCTTAAAGACTTTTGTAATCGTGTATTGATTACTTGATTCTTCTATAGGTACATCATTGAATAACATCTCGTAATATATAGCACTATCTGCTACTGATAACATATTATCCAACAGATCTTTATCTGGAGCATGCCATGTTAAGTCAAATTGCACTTTAGCTGGAGTGTCAGAATCTAAGTCCTCAGGTGGAACAACAGCCAGGTTCTTAATCTCCTTGATTCTTGGTACTGGAGGTGGTACATTATTATCATTTTTCGGTACATATTCTATTGTCTGTGATCTAAGAGGAGTTCCAGCAAACTGAACACCTACTTGATAATATTCTTGAGAACTTCCATTAGCAAATGGAACTGGAATATATATATTAAAGTCTGAATATTCTTGTTTGTGATAGTGTTTTAACCATATATCGTCCTCACCAAATTCCGAACTCCATGTTTTACTATGATAGATAGTATATTCTAAATCATCTGCATTACTACCTGCATATGGCGCTATATCCAGATATGCATCATCCATACTTGCTCTTTTTACGATGTAATCCAGATATGTATAAGCATACTTATTGACAGGTTCATATTGATCAAATTGATAATTAGGACTTTCTTCCAAGGTAATAGCTGCTGTATATACTCTACTTGCTCCTAAATTATCCCATTGTAGAAAGTCAGTATTTCCATTAACAAGGTCTGTTCTATCTTGAACTAATTCAACTGTATATGTTCCTGAATCATATTTATATACTGCATCGTCATTACCAGTAGGTGGATTAACAAATTTCTTATCACTTACATCCATAGGTAATATAATATCAGTATTATCTCCATTATCTCTGATATCCTTTAATGCTAATACAGCATTAATAAGATCACCGTCAGCTTTTTTCAATTGGTCTATTGTTGCTATTTTATACTCTAAGTCAGTATTATCAAATACTTTTGGTCTATCAAAAGTTATTCTAAGACCTGGTTTACTACCTGGTCGTATATTAGAGCTATTTGGTATTTCTATAGTTTGAATATCTTCATTTGTCCCATGAGCTGAATCCTTTACCCAATGAGTTGGTACTATCTTAAAATTATCAAATGCTCTAAGTAATTGTAATGTTTCAACTGTAGAATCTGGTGTCGTTAATTTAAAAGGAACGATACATCCTTTCTGAATACCTTTTGTCAGAAAACTTACTGTCTTTGTCTGCATATTCCATCTAAATCTGACAGGTAAATTATTAATAACAAAAGATGCTCCTGGATATTTGGAACTCGCTCCCCTTACAATAGTAAATTTTAAGGAGTCACCATCAATTAATCCAGCTGGATTAGTTATTGTCTCCAATTGAGGGACAAGTAAACTATAATTCATCATAGCAAATGATTTAGCAAATTCTGTACTGGTAATACTAGTTTCTGATCCAGATGAATAATCTAATATATTATATTTTACAATCAATTGATTCACTTGGTGTTCAAATGTTACTTCTGTTTTAATCTTATCTGTAAGATAATATTCTAATTTGTACTCACCGTAATCTTCTAGATTCCAGTTAATAAGTACTTCGTCATCCCCCGCTTTGTTACTTACTACTTGCAGTAATTCATCCATAGTATCATTTTTCTTCCATTCAAAACCTAGATCTGATGCAGCTTTAATAATATTTGTATTATTTAAATTGACAATAGCTACAAATAAAAAAACTACTAAAGACATTGAAGTTATCCACAATGTTTTTCTTTTTCTCATCATTTATCCCCCTTATTAATGTTATTTGTTCATATTTAATCCCGTATCCATCACCAAAATGTTAATATCCAACCTTAAGCGTAATAGATACTTGTATCTAATCTATTTCATCAGTATATAATTATTAAATAATTATCTCTGTTTCTAGAAAATAACATAAAAATCTTTTTCAATTATATATCGGCATTTTGCTTATAAAAATTGATAGAAACCATCAAATTAACCCATGATTTTTATTAGGAAAATTTCCCCATAAACATTGATTATATAGTTACTATTATTCATCATAATAAAAAAACTCCAAAGTCTATACCTTGGAGTTTAATAACTTCTTATGCTCTTATTATATTCTGTTATATGTACTGATAATAAATCTATTTAAGTTTAAAGAATATACGGTCTTTCTTTTCCATACTGACATATTTTTGTATTGATAAATAATTTTCAGTGTTTTTATATACACCTAAAATTATTTTACCTTCTACACTAAAAGATTCCTTTTGTCCTGGATGAAGCTCTTTATAACTTATTAAATCTTCTAGATTCTTTTTTAATGATCCATCAAAACCATAATATGTTCCACCTATTATACAGTCTCCATTTTTTGCTTCTGTACCCCAAATATCAGGTAGGTATGATATTAAAAAAGCAGAATCCTTTTTACCTTCATATGTTGCATTTCTCACATCTACTTTAAGAGTTACCATAACATAATCAATTGATGTGTCATCATTTGCTTGAAAACCTAATGATGAGATCTGCTCTTTTGTTATTGGCTCTACATTTGATACAGTTAATTCATAATCAGCACACTTTGTCCAATCCTCTATTTGGTATTTATCACTATAAGAAATAGTTGTCCCTAATTCTACAGGATTATCAATTGAACCTGAATTAGTTGATACATTTTTTTGTGTTGATTGCCCTTGCTTTGGTTGCGTTGGATTGTTACTTGAATCATTATTATTGTTAGATGAAGGTAAATCAGTAGGAACTGCACCATCGTCTATTGAATCATTTGCCATGATTGAAATTGTCTTAGTTTGTCCGTCCCATGTAATATCTGCTCCCATCATATCTGCTATCGCTCTAACAGGAAGATAAGTGGAACCATTAATGATTACTGGATAAACGTCATTGCCATGACCATCTTTTAAGTTCTGAACTTGGTTGTTATAAGTAATTTTAATACCTTTGTTCTCTTTTCCAGTTATATTTCTTATCAAAGAACTTGCTGATAAAGATGTTGATAATGTAAGAATTAGAATTATTGAAGCTAATACCTTTGCAGTTTTTTTCATAAATTACTCCTTTTTTATGTTTTTTCGACGACATTTATCCATATATTACCATATAATTGTAATCCTTACAAGAAAAATAAAAATACCCATAGATTACACTTCTATAAGCGTTATATCTACAGGTATTATTATCATTCTTATTATCTATTTATCAGAATCATCATACTTACTAACTTCAATTCTAACAACAGACCTAGCTAGAGCAGCCTTAGTCCTAATCTCATTGAGTTCGGCTTTATCAGCCTTAAGTCTTCTTTCTGCTCTTAGCTTAGCTTCTTCAGCTCTTTTTATATCAATCTCATGTGGCCATTCTGCCGCATCTGTTAGGATTGTCACTTTTTCAGGAGTGATTTCTACAAAACCTTTATGGATTGCAGCTTTCTCTACTTTGGAATCATTCTTGATAACCATCATTCCACTAACCACTGGCGTAGTTAGAGGTATATGATTAGCATATACTCCAATATCTCCTTCACTGGTTTTGAATTCTACACGTTCAACATCATCTTCATAGAATATTCGTTCTGGTGTAACAACTTGCAATAAAAATTTATTATTAGCCATTTAATCACCTACTATACTCTGCTTAAAACATCATCAATGCTACCTGCCATCAAGAATGCATTTTCAGATATATTGTCATGTTTACCATCAAGAATTTCCTTAAATCCTTGAATTGTATCTTTTAGGGGTACATATTTTCCCTCTTTACCAGTAAAGTTCTCTGCTACAAAGAATGGTTGTGATAAGAAATATTGAATCTTTCTTGCTCTTGCAACAATGATCTTATCATTTTCTGATAACTCATCCATACCTAGAATTGCAATGATGTCTTGTAATTCTTTGTATCTCTGAAGTATTTCTTGTACACGTCTTGCAACATCATAATGTTCTTCACCTACAACTAAAGGTGAAAGAATTCTTGAACTTGAATCAAGTGGGTCTACCGCTGGGTAGATACCACGTTCAACAATATCACGAGACAATACTGTCTTTGCATCAAGGTGAGCAAATGTAGTTGCTGGAGCTGGGTCAGTCAAGTCGTCCGCTGGTACATATACTGCTTGAACAGATGTTATTGAACCGCTCTTGGTAGATGTAATACGTTCCTGTAATGCACCCATCTCTGTAGCAAGTGTTGGCTGATAACCAACCGCACTAGGAACACGTCCAAGTAAGGCTGATACTTCAGATCCTGCTTGTGTAAAACGGAAAATATTATCAATGAATAATAATACGTCACGTCCACCTTCATCACGGAAATACTCTGCCATTGTAAGACCTGTCAATCCAACACGCATTCTTGCTCCTGGTGGCTCATTCATCTGTCCGAACACCATGGTAGTCTTATCAAGAACTCCTGATTCTGCCATTTCATGGTATAAGTCATTTCCTTCTCTCGTTCTTTCACCAACACCGGTAAATACTGAATATCCACCATGCTCTGTTGCAATATTACGGATTAATTCCTGGATAAGTACTGTTTTACCTACCCCTGCACCACCAAAAAGACCTACTTTACCACCTTTTTGATAAGGACATAATAAATCAACAACTTTTATTCCTGTTTCTAGTATTTCAGTTTCAGTTACTTGCTCCTCAAATTTTGGTGCTTCTCTATGAATAGGCCAGCTATGCTTTGTCTCTGGTGCTGGTTTATTATCAATTGCTTGCCCTGTAACATTAAATATTCTACCTAAGGTCTTTTCACCAACTGGTACTGTTATTGGATTTCCAGTATCAACTGCTTCCATTCCTCTTGATAGTCCATCAGTTGGACCCATGGCTATACATTTTACAATGTCATCACCAAGATGTTGAGCAACCTCTACTATAAGGTCTGATCCATCAGCTTTTTTAATTACAATGGCATTGTATAGAGCTGGGAGATGTCCACTGAATTTTATATCCAAAACGGCACCAATAATTTGAGTGATTTTACCTGTTTGTTCTGCCATCTATTATTTCACTCCTTTACTTAAGCGCTTCTGCACCACCAACAATTTCTGATAGTTCTTGAGTAATAGAAGCCTGTCTAGCTCTATTGTACTCAAGGGATAAGTCATCAATCATTTCAGTGGCGTTATTTGTAGCTGAGTCCATAGCTGTCATTCTTGCACCATGTTCACTAGCTACCGATTCTCTAAGTGCTCCAAAAATAATACTATTAATATATTTTGGAATAACTTGTTCAAGTACCTCTTCTGGTGATGGTTCATATGTCATCATATCACTGCTTTTTTCGCCTGTTCCTTTAAATTCTTCCGTATCTACAGGAAGAACTTTAATAAGCTCAGCTTCTTGCGTAAGTGCAGAAACAAAAGAAGTATATGCTATATAAACCTCATCAATGATACCTTCGGTATACATTTTTAACATCTTTTCGCCAATTAATATTGCATCTTTATATATAGGTTGTTCTATAACATCGTTATATTGTTCAAGTATTTCATAGCCATTTCGTCTGAAGTTATCAGCACCTCTTTTTCCTACTGCAACTATTTTGGAATTACCAGGTTCTGAGTTTTTCATGACAAGTTTAACCACATTTGAATTATATCCGCCAGCAAGACCTTTATTGGATGTAATAACAATGTATCCTCTATTCTTAACTTCTCTTTGAGTTAGATAAGGATGATTTACTGTATTACTTTTATCTAATATAGAACCTATGGTTTCTCTCATCTTGTCAAAGAATGGTCTTGACTGGGCAGCTCTTGTTTTAGCTTTTTGAAGCTTGGAAGTGGCTACTAACTTCATGGCTTTTGTAATCTTTTGGGTACTTTGTATACTATTTCTTCTTAACTTGATATCTCTCATGGATGCCATGGAATCACACCTCTTTACTTAGGTTTTTATATCCACTCTTAAACTCTTCAATAGCTGAAGCAATTTTTCCATCCAGTTCTTCATCTAGTCCTTTTTTGCCTTTGATATCTTTTTCAAGCTCAGGGTATTTTGTATCTACAAATTCAATAAGCTTTGCTTCAAAGTCTAGAATACTGGATACAGGAATATCCATTAAATATTTTTTTGTAGCAGCATATAATATTATAACTTGATGTGCTACTGACATAGGCTTGTATTGAGGTTGTTTTAGAACTTCAATGATTCTTTCACCTTGGTCAAGTCTTGCTTTCGTTTCTTTATCTAAATCAGATCCGAACTGTGCGAATGCTGCAAGTTCCCTATATTGTGCCAACTCAACACGAATAGGTCCGGCTATCTTCTTCATAGCTTTTATTTGTGCAGCACCACCAACCCTTGATACAGATAATCCTGGGTTAATCGCAGGACGAACACCAGCATTAAATAACTCTGTTTCTAGGAAGATCTGTCCATCTGTTATTGAGATAACATTTGTTGGAACATATGCGGAGATATCTCCTGCTTGTGTTTCAATAATTGGTAGAGCTGTAATTGAACCTCCACCGTACTCGTCTGAAAGTTTTGCGGCTCTTTCTAGAAGTCTTGAATGTAGGTAGAATACATCACCAGGATAAGCTTCACGTCCAGGTGGTCTTCTAAGTAGTAATGACAGTGCACGATAGGCAACTGCATGTTTGGATAAGTCATCATATATGATAAGTACATCCTTACCGTTTTCCATCCATTCTTCACCAATTGCTACCCCTGCATACGGAGCAATATATTGTAATGGAGCAAGCTCAGATGCTGTAGCGGCAACAACTGTAGAATAATCCATTGCGCCATTTTCTTCTAATGTCTTCACGATTCCTGCTACAGTTGAGGCTTTTTGACCTATTGCAACATATATACATAATACGTCTTGTCCCTTTTGATTGATAATAGTATCAATCGCTATAGCAGTCTTACCTGTTTGTCTATCTCCGATGATTAATTCACGTTGTCCTCTTCCAATAGGAACCATTGAGTCAATGGCTTTTATACCTGTTTGTAGAGGAGTATCAACTGATTTTCTTGTTATTACACCAGGTGCAACCCTCTCTACTTCACGGTATGTATCCGTATTGATTGGACCTTTTCCGTCTATTGGTTGTCCTAATGCATTAACAACACGTCCAATTAGAGCATCTCCAACTGGAACTTCTGCAACTCTTCCTGTTGCTTTTACAATATCGCCTTCACTAATATTTTTATCAGAACCCATCAAAACTGCACCAACATTGTCTTGTTCTAGGTTAAGTACCATTCCGTATACTTCACCTGGAAATTCCAACAGCTCTCCAGCCATCGCTTTTTCAAGACCATGAATACGTGCAATACCATCAGCAACTTGGATAACAGTTCCAACATCACTTACTTCTAGTTCTGTTTTATATCTTTTAATTTGTTCTTTTATAACTGAACTAATTTCCTCAGGCCTTAAATTCATGGTAAGGTTCCACCGCCTTTCTGTAATAAAGTGTATTCATTTTAACCTAACTGAATAGCGTATAATTCTTTTGAAATAGCTTCTATTTTACCTTTTATACTATTATCAATAATTCTATCACCTATTCGAACCATTAACCCGCCTATCAAAGTTTCATCTACGTCTGTTATTAGTATTATTTTTTTACCAGTAGTCTCTTCAAGCTTGTTTTTAATACTTTCTAACTGTTCATCAGTCAGCTCTTGTGCAGATGATACATAAGCTTTTGCATTTCCTTTTAGACTATCAATTTCATCAAGGCAATACTCTATTATATCCAATAAGTCACTAGCTCTTCCTTTTTTTATCGCTATAACCAAAAGACCTAAAATTTCTTTTATGATTTTATTATCAAAAGTATTTTCTACCATAGCAATCTTGTTTTCAACTACTACCTTTGGGTGATTCAATACTCCCATAAAATCTTTTTCTGTAAGAAATATCTCTTTAATCAACTTTAGTTGTTCTTCTACAAGGTCTACTTGATTTGTTTCTACGGCAAGCTCGAACAAAGCTGTTCCATATCTCTTAGCTATTAATTCAGCCATGTTTCTTCACCTATTGATTCCAAAGTTTCTTCTAATAATTTATCGCTTACTTTTTTGTCAATAGATGATGCTACAAATTTGCTTGCCAAAATCTTAGCAACTTCTATCATCTCAACTTTAATTTCATCTTTAACTTTGTCTTTTTCTCTTTCTATCTCTTTGTTAGCTCTAGCCATAAGTCTAGCCGCTTCTTCATCAGCGTTTTTAATAATTTCACGTTCTTTTAATTGAGCTTTCTTTCTAGCTTCTTCTAGAATCTTGTCAGCTTCTTTATTAATATTAGCTAATTTATCTTTATATTCTTTTTCAAGCTCAGTAGCTTTTTGTTTTTCATCTTTAATGAAATCATATTCTTTAGCAATACCGTCTTTTCTTTTCTTCAAGACTTCTCGTACTGGATTAAATAATAATTTACTTAATATATAAAATAATACAAGTACACTTATAACATGTAGAAGAATTGAAGCTACCATTTGAGCATCAAAGTTTATAATCCAGCTTTCTACTAAGTACATAAGCTTCTCTTTCCTCCTTTCGTTAAGGAGTGAAAGGGTAGGTCCCTTTCACCTTTTATTAGCCAATTAAACTCATATATTTTGAGATTAGTGGATTAGCAAATAAAAGAATAATCGCTACAATCAATCCATAAATACCTGTTGTTTCAGCTACCGCTGCACCTAATAACATAGTTCTTAAAATATCTGATTGGGCACCTGGTTGTCTTCCTACAGCTTCTGCACCTTTACCTGCTGCAAAACCTTGTCCAATACCAGGACCTATACCTGCTATCATTGCTAAACCTGCTCCTATTGCTGAACATGCTAAGATTAACGCTTTTCCATCGATTTGTTCCATTTTAACATCCTCCTATAATATTAATTTTCATATTATTGTTAATTCTAATTTATAATTTTTTATTTTAAAACATTAACAAATAATAATACTAATGCAATAATAAGTGCATATATACCAGTTGTTTGAGCAACTGCTTGACCAAGTAACATAGTTCTTACTATAGGACTTTGTAACTTAGGTCTTTTACCAACTGCTTCTGCACTTTTACCTGCAGCAAATCCTTGTCCTATTCCTGGACCAATTCCTGCTACCATTGCAAGCCCTGCACCAATTGCACTGGCTGCTAATACTATTCCAATTCCTTCACGTGTTACCAAAGGATTAGCGAATAACATAATAATGGCTATTACCAAAGAAAATATTCCTGATGTTTCGGCTACTGCTGAACCTAATAGCATAACGATTGTCGCTGGTCTTCCACCTTCTGGATTATTTCCAACTGCTTCAGCAGCTTTACCAGCAGCAAATCCTTGACCTATTCCTGGGCCAATCCCTGCTATCATAGCTATACCAGCACCAATTGCTGAAAAGGCTAGGATTAATGCTCTTTTATCAACATGTGCCATCCAACCTATTAGCAAATCAAGTATGCCGTTCATGACCTCACCTCACTTGTTTTTATAAAACTCAATATTAATATCTTGTGATTTAACATTCTATTCCATAGCACTTGATACAAAAGTCATGCTCAACATAACAAATATAAATGCCTGCAATACACCTGCAAAAACATCAAAATATCCATGTAATGCTGTTGGTACACCAATAAGTGCAAACCAAGGTAAATTATAATATAAAGTCATGATAATCGTACCACCAAGTATATTTCCGAACAAACGGAAACTTAGTGATACTGGATTAGCAAGTTCTCCAATAATATTAAGTGGTGTCATTGGCCATAAGGGTTCTGTTAAGCCTTTAGCCCATTTTCCAACACCTTTTACTTTAATTCCATAACCCTGCACCATGAAAAATGTAATGAGTGATAATGCAAATGTAACTGATGCATCAGCTGTAGGTGGTCTTAGGAAACCAAAACCTAATTTTCCATTATTGAAGTTAGGACCTAGTAATAAACCGGATAAGTTACAAACCAAAATGAATATGAACATACAACCATAGAAAGAAGAGAACTTTCTACCATTTTCACCCATTGTGGATACTGTAAAGTTATCTAATAATTCAACAATCCATTCAATAACATTCTGAACACCTGCTGGAACTTTTTTAGGTTTTAATATAATTCTTCTTATGATTAATGCGATAACTATTAGTACAAGCCCAATAAGCCATACATTTACCATTGATTCAGTAATCCATAGGTCAAAACCAAATATCTTTATGGTTTTAACATGATGAATACCAATATCCATTAATTAACCCTCCTTTCCATATAGGAAACGTTAAAAATCTGACTCTTCCTCTTCATCTTCCCATTCTAGGAACTCTACAGAGCCATCTTTTGGCGTAGGTTTTTCTATGTATCCTTGCCAATATGCGGCTAATTTCACAGATACAAGTGAAATAATAACACCTACTAAATTAATCGTTGGTTCTAATGCTCCAACAACTAATACTAAAATAGTTAATAAATACCTTAAAAAATAATGAAAATGTGCATATCTCCTAGCATCGTTTGGAGGTTTGTTTAATGCTTTTTTAAATGTTACTTCCATTAGTTTTAACTTAAGAATGGAAAATATTCCTCCAAGAGCCAAACCTTTACCATAAGCTAAAATATCTTCAACAAAAAACAGACCTATTGCAAATGAAAGGACTACAATAATTGATATTTTAATTGTTAGTGGAATTAATATTGATTTTTCTGAGTCCATATCAAGAGTCCTTCTTTCTCTTTTTACTACTTTTCATAGCTATGACGTATAAATTGCGAAAGGCTGTCAGCATACCCAATATTGTAAAAATAATAAGAAATAGTACTCCGGTACTAAGTATCCTGTCAAGAAAGTTTCCAAACAAAATACAACCAATAATAGGTATTGCCATTAAAAAACCTATTTGAGTTATTAAAGATAAGCTTTTCATTATATTCGGATCAAACTTCATAAGTTTCTCCCTCTTAATAAAGTATTATACGCATGATTTTATCATATGTCTACAGTAATATCTATTTTTTTACAATTTCCATCATATTACCTATGAATTTAGAAAACCCATAAAAAAACAGAAAAAGATAGACATATTAATGCATCTATTTTAAACTATTTATGATAATATCAACAATTCTACTTGATGCTTTTCCATCCCCATAAGGGTTAACAGCATTCGCCATCTTATTATATTCGTCAGCATCTTCAATTAATGATTTTGTAAATTCATAAATAGTATTTTCTTTGGTACCAGCTAATTTTAATGTACCAGCTTCTACTCCTTCTGGTCTCTCTGTAACATTCCGAAGAACTAATACAGGTTTACCCATTGAAGGTACTTCTTCTTGTAATCCTCCTGAATCAGTTAAAACTAAGTAGGAATTGTTTAAAAGATTATGCATATCCTGCATTTCAAGAGGCTCTACTAAATGTACTCTTTCATGCTTTCCTAATATCTTATTCGCTACATCCCTAACAGCTGGATTTAGATGTACAGCATATACAACTTCTACATCTTCATGTTCTTTAACTATTCTAAGTACAGCATTACATATATTTTCTAGTGGTTCACCAAGATTTTCTCTACGATGAGCAGTCATGGTGATAATCTTTTTGTTATTGTAGCCCAAATGATTAAGTAAATCATTCTTAAATTTATAATCATCCCTTATTGTTGTACTAAGGGCATCTATAACTGTATTACCTGTTACAAAGATATTCTCTTCTGATACATTTTCTTTTAATAAGTGTCCCTTTGCTGTATCAGTAGGAGCAAAATGAAGATCTGCCAAACATCCTGTAAGCTTTCTATTCATCTCTTCAGGGAAAGGTTCATATTTATTATATGTTCTTAGTCCTGCTTCTACATGTCCAACTTTTACTTTATTATAAAATGCAGCCAAAGATCCAATGAAAGTTGTTGTTGTATCTCCATGTACAAGAACTATATCAGGTTCTACTTCGCTAATAATATTGTTAAGCCCCTCTAGAGCTCTGGTTGTGATTTGTGCCAGTGTCTGTCTCTCTTTCATGATATTAAGATCATAGTCCGGTTCTAAGTTAAATACTTCAAGTACTTGGTCTAACATTTCTCTATGCTGAGCTGTAACACATACAATGCTTTCTGTATGCTCATTTTTTTCTAGAGCTTTAACAACAGGACACATTTTTATTGCTTCTGGTCTTGTTCCAAAAATGCTCATAACTTTAATCTTTGACATTGATATTTTTCCTCCTATATATATCTAAGTTTTCCAATTATCTTATTACAATATTCTATTCCTTTTTTGACAATTCATTTTATATTATACATCCATTTTACACCACTTGCAAAATATTTTATATAATTTTTATTTCATTATTCCCACTATTTAAATTAGATATTTAATTATTAAGTTTTATACATAAATATGTATTTTAAATGAATAATTTATTCTATTGGTTTTATTTTAATACCTGATTTTTTTCAAATAATATTTGTTACCTAGGTTAGTATATGCTATAATCATTCTTATATTTTATTTTTATAAATAATTCATAGGAGTGTTATATATGGATAAAATTATTAGCAAACTTAACATTACACAAAATGTAACTTTAATTACATTAGCTAACATACCTATTAATAATAAAAGCATAGCTGAAATATTCACTTCTCTAGCAGAAGCTGATATTAATGTAGATATGATTAGCCAAACATCACCATTAAAAGGAAAAATAAATATATGTTTTACTCTACAAGATGACGTATTATTTAATGCTATTCAAACACTGGGCACATATAAAAAACAAATACCTAGTCTACGTATTGATGTTAATTCTAATAATACCAAGCTTTCACTATATGATGAAAATATGAAATACCAACCTGGAATCGCTGCTAAAACAATGGTCATACTATCAGAAGCAGATATAGATATTAAAATGATTACTACATCTGAAATAGATATTTCTTATCTCATATATGCATCTGATGAAGAAAAGGCTATACAATCACTTAAAAAAATAATAAAAGATTAAAATTTAGAAGCTATCTC
>NZ_BTPU01000067.1:0-81422 GCF_036985595.1 Vallitalea maricola
AAAGCTGGGTTCGGCGTCCTGCCTCACTACTTCACATATACATATACTATTTTGCTTGTAGTCCCCGTCAATATAGTTACAAAACACTTTTTCTTCTAATTAGCATGCTTTAAAACATGAAAAAATTCAATTTTAGCATTATTTCCACAAATGATATTTTTCTAATATCATCCTTATGGCTATACTATTCCTTTCCGCTAAACGTCCATGTTTAGAGGAAAGGCGTTTAGACGTCCTGCACAGAACACACCCTTTTATACACATAACCTCTACTCCCTATTTCCACATTTATCATATTACCCCTTAATCCTAATTTCGCAAAACAAAAGGTCACTACACATTAAATACTGTAGCAACCTAAAACTAATCAAGCTATCTCCTATATTTTTTAAACATAGCTTTCATCTTCTTTTTCTCTTCCAACCTCACCCTAGCATTCTTCTTTCCTTCAATAAACCTCAACTCTCTCTTAAGTTTATTAAAATTATCAAGCCTGCCTCTCTCCAACTCTCCACTATCAATAGCCTCTAAAACAGCACACCCCGGTTCATTACTATGAGTACAATCTCTAAACCTACATCTTTTCGCAAGTTCATCAATATCAGTAAAAGTATCTGATAGAGCATTCCCTTCTTCACCTTCACTCCATAACCCAAGCTCTCTCATTCCCGGGGTATCTATAACCATCCCCCCATCTTCAAGTATTATCAATTGCCTATGAGTCGTCGTATGTCTCCCTCTATCGTCACCTTCCCTTGCTTCATTGACTTTCAATATTTCCTCTCCACACAAAGTGTTTATGAGCGTTGACTTACCTACACCAGACGAACCCAATACAACCGAAGTTTTACCCTCTTGGAAATACCTTTTTATCTGCGAAATACCTATACCTTCTAATGAACTAATTGCATAAGTACTCACACCAAAAGCAATATTCTCTACTTCTATCAATCTCTCATTCGTATTATTACACAAATCAGCTTTGCTCAATATTATAACCGGCTCTGCACCACTCTCCCATGCTGTAGTCAAATACCTTTCCAATCTATTGATATTAAAGTTATTATTAAGGGATGCAACGATAAAAACATAATCAAAATTAGCAGCAACTACTTGCCCTTCTGTAGTTGTACCCGCTATTTTTCTGACAAATTGGCTTTTTCTAGGTAAAACGTACTGAATAACCACCTTATCTTCACCATCAATAGGTGTTACAGCCACCCAATCACCTACTGTAGGTAATGCTTCCTTATCATTCTCGTAATACAATTTACCTGAATTAATACCGTCAAGTTCACCTTGTTCTGTTATGACTTTATACATTCCTCTATGTTCAACTAGTATACGTGCAGGTATTAAACCATTCTCATAATGAGTTTTAAAACTATCTTCCAAATCTTGATTCCATCCATACATGTTAATCCTCATAAATATTATTACCTTCCTTTTTCTCTCCAGAAAAAAATCCTAATGCACCGTTCATTCATCGCACTAGGATTATAATTATCCACAGAAGTATAGAATTATATAATATTCATACACAGACTTTCCCTACGTAATCCACAAGAAAAGCCCTTTATCAATAAATATAAAAACCTAGGCAACAAATGACGCTGCTCTAGGTCTAATAATTATTCTAATAATTAATTTTTCCCTGGGAGCAGTTTAATATCAATTTTTTAGTTACTTGTATTACCATATTCATTTTTAACATGTAACACCACTCCTTTCAAAAATCAAATTTATAGCTACATTCTACCATATATATCTCTCTTTTAAAAGCACTATTTAATATTTATATTTTCATAATACACTCTTTTATATTCTGTAAGTACAAAAATTATTGACAATAGTCTAACAATATAAGAATTATCCCTTTTTATTCTAAAATAAAAAAGGCTACCAACATAATGAGAGGTTACCTTCTTTATCAACAACATATTTTTAATTATGATCTTGAATATTGATTATAACATCTATTATCCATAAATCATTATTTTTCATTAAAATTCTAACATAATTTATTCTAGTTAAGCCAATAATATTATAAGTAAATGTATTAATCATGCATTAAATTTAATAGAAACGAACTAAAAATCTATTGTACATTATAATTTTAATGTTTAGTAGCTTAAGTGTTTTTTCCCAAGAATATATTATTAAACATCAATATATATTTGCTTTTTAATATATAGTTGCTTTAATATATGTATTATAGTGATATTTTTTCTGACTAAGCATTTTTAGAAGCTTCATTAGGTATACAATTGGTAAGTTTATCATTGAAAAAAATACCATACACATTATCAACATCTAGCTTCAAAATTTCAATAATTTTGGTTACTTCACGTAAATTGAAATCGACTATTCCAAGTTCTTTTCTATTGTAAGTTTTTTGTGTTATGGACAGCTTTCTTGCCATTTCTACCTGTGTGTATCCCATAGAAGCTCTGGCAGATTTTAATCTATAAGTATTCATACATTCACCTCCCAGCACTTACCATTCGAACAAATAAATCGTACCATACCATTTGGTAAGTGTCAACTAATAGTTTGTATTTTTGGTAATACTAATTTTAATTTTGGTAAGTAAGTATTATACTATTAATGAAATATCTCAAAGGGTATATATATTACAAAAATAATTATTTAAAGTGGTGTTTATAATGGATAATAATTCTATTGGTTATCGAATATTAAGTCTTAGAAAAAAAAAGCAGCTTACTCAAAAAGAATTAGCTGGTAAAGTTCATGTTACAGAAGCAACAATGTCAAGATATGAAAATAACCTTCGAGAGCCTAAGGGCGAAATAATTAATAGAATTGCTTTAGCTTTAAATACTACCACTGATTATCTGCTAGGAAGAAGTAATAACTCTCTTCCCATTAGGGAGTTAGACGATAATAAATCCATAGATGTTGATCTGGATACTTTTATTGAAAAATTAGAAGAAGTTGATGGTCTAAAATTCCATGGAGAACTTATTGATGAACAAACAAGAAGTATTATCTTAAAGACTTTAATTCATGCAAGGGAAATTGCAGAAGAAATGCATCGGAATAAGGTTAATCCTACTAAGCAGTAATTATGAATGTGAATATCCTTATCGATATTTAATAATATCATACTCTACACTCTCTTAAGAGCAGAAATTAAATTTTCTGCTCTTAAACTCTAATTATATTCATATACTTATATATAATAAATATAAGGAGTAATTAAATGAATATAGGAATCTATTCAAGAAAATCAAAGATAACAGAATCCGGCGAATCAATAAAAAATCAAATAGAATTATGTAAAGAATATGCTCATAATAATTTCAATGTAAAAAATCTATACATATACGAAGACGAAGGCTTTTCAGGTGGTAATACCAGACGACCCAGATATCAAGAAATGCTTAGGAATGCAAAAGAAAAAAAATTTGATGTTCTCATATGTTATAGATTAGATAGAGTAAGTAGGAATGTGTTGGATTTTTCCAATATATTAGAGTTGCTTGCCTCCCATAATATTGAATTTATCAGTATAAGGGACCATTTTGATACTTCCACTCCTATGGGGCGTGCTATGATGTATATAGCAAGTGTCTTTGCACAGCTAGAGCGTGAAACAATCGCAGAAAGAATTAAAGATAACATGTACAAATTAGCTGAAACAGGTAGATGGCTTGGAGGTATAACCCCTCTAGGCTATAAGTCAACAAGAATAGTAGACAAAATTACCGGAAAATCAATATCCATTCTCTCCAACGTACCCCAAGAAAGTAAATTGGTTGAAATAATTTTCAAAAAATACTTAGATCTAGGTTCTCTTACTAAATTACAGCTATATACACTAAAAAACAACTTGAAGACTAGAAACAATAAAGATTTTAATATTAGTTCTCTAAAAAATATACTAAATAATCCAGTTTATATGGCTGCAGATAATGAAGCATATAATTATTTCCTAGAAAATAATTCATTAATCACTAAAGAATTAAGTAGTAAAGATTTTGATGGAACCTATGGAATTATGGCTTACAATAAGAATAATGAAAAAAAACATGTTCCTCATAAAAAAGAGCTGTCCAGTTGGATTATTTCTATTGGTGTTCACAGTCCTATTGTTACATCAGCTAATTGGATAAAAGTCCAAACAATATTATTATCCAATATACATAGAAATTATTCTATAGGCAGTAAGACAGCAATTCTAACCCCTCTTATCAAATGTAAAAATTGTAGAGTACCACTGAAAATAATAAGCAAATACGAAGATAAGCATGTGAAACATTTTTATTATAAATGCCGGGTGAAAGAATCTACTCATAATACTGACTGCCACGTAAAAAACCTTAAAGGAAATTTATGTGAAGAAATAATTTTTGACTCCTTAGAACAATATCTATCAGTTGATAAGCTTATTGATAAATTACAAAACTATATTAATACGAAAATTGAGTTTGATAAAGACAAAGAAATAGCTGAATTAGAAAAAGAAATCAGTGAAACAAAAAATGCAATCTATCAATTGACTTTAATATTATCAAGTAAAACTTCTTCAGCATCAAAATATATTATATATGAAATTGAACAAATGGATAATAAACTACAATCACTAAATAAACAGTTAAAAATGCTCACTGATACCACCACTAATGGTACTGATAATGATTATAATCTTAATTACTTGACTAATGGCAGTATACATAATCTATTATCAAATGAACAAAAAAAGATATTGATTAATAAAATTATAAAAGATATTCTATGGGATGGTGACAAACTAGAAGTTGAACTTCTGCCTGTTAATAATCTATAGTGTAACTTTTTGTTACATATAGATGAAGCTATCAGCATGGGTGACAAAGTTGTCGTTCTTAGTAAACGTCCTGCAACCATAAAAAAAATATTTGATATCAAACTTACTGTAGAAAATAAAACACCTTTTAATTCCAGAAGTGCTCCTGAATTTCGTAATTATTTTAATGCTATATGGAAGGAGCTAGATAAAAATGAATAATGACAATATGTCACCTGAACAAAATAAATATTTAAGAAAAGTTTATAAAGAAAGAAAAGTTATCCTGTTATATCAGATAATCATATTAGCAGTACTAATAATTACCTGGGAAATATGTTCATTATATGGAATAATTGATTCTTTTATATTCAGCTCTCCATCTAGAATTGTTAAAACCTTTATAGAAATGTTAATGGATGGTTCCCTGTTATATCACATTTGGGTAACTCTATATGAAACAATAATCAGTTTTGTATTAGGAAGTATTTTAGGCATCATAATAGCTATTATCTTATGGTGGAACAATAAAATATCCAAAATACTTGAACCCTATCTAATAGTATTCAATAGTCTGCCTAAAACAGCATTAGCCCCTATTTTTATTGTTTGGCTAGGTCATAATAAAAGATCAATAATCATAACTGCTTTAACAGTTGCTATAGTAGTTACAATCATAAATGTGTTTAATGGCTTTGTAAATGTGGATAAAGAAAAAGTAAAGCTTATCTACACTTTCAATGGTAAAAAAATAGATGTACTGAAAAAAGTTATTATTCCAGCTAACTTTTCCAATATCATCAGTACTATGAAAGTTAATATAGGACTATCTTTTATTGGTGTTATCATAGGTGAGTTCATAGCTGGCAGAGCAGGACTTGGTCAGTTAATTGTTTATGGTAGTCAAGTACTCAAGATGGATTGGGTAATGATGAGTATCATCATATTAGCTTTATTAGCAACGGGTCTGTATGAACTGATTGTATTTGCAGAAAAAAAAGTTAATAAGCTCAATGAATAATTAAAAGACTCTGTTTAGCAACTGTTAACGCCAAACAGAGTCTATATATTAAAAAGCTATAACTATTCCCCCATCATTAGCATAGGTAGAAGAAATTCCACGCATTTCTACAATAAATATGTCTTTAAAGTTATACATATCATTAACCTTGTCTTTTATAGTATTAGCTCTTTTGAAACAATTACAATGTGCTATAACCAACAATTTATCTTCAAGATTGATTTTAGTCTCGCCAATTGCGGCAATCATTTTGCTAATAGCCTTGTTGATACCTCTACCTTTATTTATCATAATTATTTCACCTTTGCCATTAGAAGCTAATACAGGTTTTATATTAAGTACATTAGCTATAGCAGCTTTTACTAGACTCATTCTTCCTGTTTTAACAAGATTATCCAGTTTATTTAGTACAAATAGTGTTTTCATTTCTTTGATATAATTACCTATAGTATCTACTATTTGTGAATAAGTTTTTCCAAGCTTTGCAAGATAGTCAACTTTCAACGTCAATAATACTTCACCTGCTGATGCACTAAGTGAGTCAAAAACATGTATATTCTTATTATCATTTTCACTGAGATAAATATCTTTTGCAATTTCAGCACTGTTATAACTTCCACTTAATTTACTTGATAAAGTTATAACGAATACGTTTTCTTCTTCCCCCGCAAATCTATCAATATATTCTGCTGGTGAAGGACATGCAGTCTTAGGTACACTAGTACTTGCATTCATTTGCGTAACAAAGCCATCTACATCAAATGAATCATCATCCCTATATCTTGTACCCTCTAGCTCTATGGTAAGTGGGGTTATATCTACGTTCATATTTTGTTTCATCTTTTTAGTTATATCACAACTGCTGTCTACTACGATTTTAAAATTCAATGAATAGCCTCCTCAACATCTATACTGCACAATGTAGTTATTAATACTACTTAATATTACCATAAATGTAAAAATAATAAAAGGCTCTTTTAAGTTTTTAGTTATAAATATAATAAATAAAAGTTCACATTTATCTAATTCAACTTATATATCAATATTTTAATATCTACAAACTATAAAACTTACTAAATAGTTTATCCATACTCAATAAATCTTTTACCCCTACTAATTCATTGACTGAATGCATTGCGAGCATAGGTACTCCTACGTCCACTGTTTTTATAGGTACATAAGATGTAGTAATAGGTCCTAATGTTTTTCCTCCTGGTATAGTTGAATTGTTAACGTATTTTTGGTAAGGAATATTTATATTACCACATAATTGCTGAATTACACCTGTTGATTCGCAGTCTGTAGCATAACTTTGTTTTGCACTTAGTTTTATAACTATACCATCATTAAGTAATGGTTTATTAGTTGGGTCATTTTTTTCTACAGCATTAGGATGTAATGCATGAGCAGCATCTGCTGATATCATAAATGATTCATCTAACATTCTATAGTGTTTTGATTTTGTTCTACTTAGTCCCAAGGATATCCTGTCTAATATGTTAGCAAACATGACTGAATCTGCACCTTGCTTAGTCCTGCTTCCTATTTCTTCATTATCGAAACAAGCAGCTATATTAATACCGCTCTTATTTTCTGTGCTTGCAATTGCTGAAAGACTAGTGTATACCATAGCTAGATTATCTAATCTAGAAGATTGGGCAAATTCATCATTAATACCAACAATATTCCCCTCTCCTATTAAGTAAAGGAACAGTTCGAAATCCAATATATCATCTACTTCCACATCAAGTTCTTTTGCGATATGTGATACTAGATAATTATCTTTTTCCAGTACATCATTAATCTGTCCAATTAAAGGTAAAGTATCTTTTTGAGGATTGAATTGGACACCTTCATTGACATCTCTATTCATATGAATTGCTAAACTTGGTATTGTAAGTACAGATTTCTTGAAATCTATATACTTTATTGTTGGTTTCATGAGATTATCTGATTTTAATGCTACTTTACCAGCTAATGATAAAGGTCTATCCAACCATGTATAATATATAGGTCCTCCATAGACTTCTGTATTAAGTGTAATATAATTTTCTGTTTTAATTTCAGAGATAGGTTTTATCTTGAAACTTGGACTATCAGTATGGGATAATATTATTTTGTATCCCATATCATCAACTAACTCTCCTACTGTAAAAGCTATTATTGTTGATGAATAAGGGATAATATAATATTTGCCACCTCTTTGCATCTGCCACTCATCTTTCATTTTGAGTTCTTTAAATCCTGCTCTATCAAGTAATTTCTTGCCTTCTATAACTCCATGATATGGTGAAGGACTGTTTTTAATAAATGTCAATAAATCTTTTGCATAACTCATACTTGTTCTCATTTTTTATTTTCCTTTCTTTAATCGTTAATTCAACTTACCACCTTTAGTTCAGAACATGACTGTTTGTAGTGGGAAAGTTTATATTTACTACATTATCTTTATATGCCGAATTAGAGCTCTTGTTTCGTTTTGTCTATAATTCAACTTATATATAAAATCTCCACAAATAATCAGCTGCTTCTTCAGCATAATCAATATTGATTCGTTTTGATTTTTTTATGTCTACAATATTTTCTTTGTTATCATATATATATAAATTGTCAGAAAGCAAATCCATTCCATTTTGAGTAAGGTCAAGGGATAAGGCTTTACATAGCTTACCTGGTCCATTAGAAAAATTTTTCTTTTGATAACTGTTAAGCTCTTCATAAGCTTTATTATATCTATTGTAAGACATTTTAGTAATATTTTTAACTGGTTTTACTCCTCTAATCAACACAGCGCATGGATTATCAATATTTTCTGTAACTACATTAAGGCAATAATACATCCCATATATGATGTAAATATACGCATGTCCAGCTTCACCCCACATTACTTCGGTTCTAGGTGTTCTTCTCCCTCCATAAGTATGGCAAGCTTTATCATCAATACCTTTGTATGCTTCAACTTCAGTTATTTTTACTACAACCTCTTCATCGTTATCATTATATACTAGATACTTACCTAATAATTCTTTTGCAACTACCAATGTATCTCTTTCATAGAAATCTCTACTTAATTTATTCATATGTAAACAACTCTACTTTCTATACATATTTTTAAAATTATACAATGCTTTAATCGATATACTACTTACTTAATAATATTACAATAAAAGTATTGAAAGTTCTACCTCTATTTTGTATGATATACTTTAAGGGTATAATATCGATAGGTAATTTGGAAGGAATGGTGCTAAATGGTATCTTTTAACGTAATTGATATAAAACTTTTTATGAATAATCTATTAAGAGATAAAATGTTTGATGAATTTGAAGTATCAAGTGTAGAACTTCATACTTTTACTAAGTTTAATATATCTTGTGATTTAAATAAAAAATACCTATCGTCAGATGAAATAGAGATACTTGGACATAGAAAACTGGTTAAATGGTCAGAGATAAAGGATATTGCTTTCTATATGATAAAAGGTAACAAGACCCCTTCATATCTGAAGATTGTCTTTTCCCTACCCCATGATAAAATAGAAAGCATGGTTAATAAACATGAATTAAGTATTAAAGCTGATAATGTAAATGGATTATTCATCAATATCTTATTTGAAGATAACGTTCTAAAGTGTACTACTGGAAGCTCCATGAATATATTTACGTTAGATAAAACTTTAGAAAGTTATTGGGATAACTCTGTAAAAACATTTTTCAAAAAACATGGTATAGCTGTTTAAAGGCTTAAATACACAGTTTACAATATTAAAACATCTTTTTGTTAGCACTCTTCTTAGACGAGTGCTAATTTTATCTTGACATCTATTGAAAATACATTTATTATATTTTATATAAGTTTTAATAACACATATAATTTTTCTATTTTAGTTAGACATAATTATTAATACTTTATGGAATTCCTAATGAAATATGCAGCTAAGTAGTGACTAAAGTAACTAACAGTCGCTCCAATGGTATAGGGAAGTATTAAATCATTTGTTGGGATTCCTACAATATAAATAAAAATTACTTTACGAAAAACGTTAGGAGGAGTTAAGAATGAGTACTGAAAAAGGGAATTTATCCATCCATAGTGAAAATATTTTTCCAATAATAAAGAAATGGTTATATTCTGACCACGATATATTTGTAAGAGAGCTTATTTCCAATGGTTGTGATGCTATAACAAAATTAAAGAAATTGGATGCAATGGGAGAGGCATCTCTACCAGAAGATAATGAATTCAAGATTGAAGTTATCGTTGATGACAAAGAGAAAACTTTGACTTTTATAGATAATGGTATCGGTATGACTGATGAAGAGGTTAAACAATATATTAACCAAATTGCTTTCTCTGGTGCTGAAGATTTTCTTAATAAATATAAAGATAAGGCTAATGAAGATCAGATTATCGGTCATTTTGGACTTGGTTTCTATTCTGCCTTCATGGTAGCAGAAAAAGTTACAATAGATACTCTTTCTTATCAAGAAGGAGCAAAAGCAGTACGTTGGGTAAGTGACGGTGGTAATGAATATGAAATGAGCGATAGTGATAGGACTGAAAGAGGAACTAAGATTACATTAAGTATTGGTGAAGATGGAAAAGACTTCTTGAATGAATGGACAGTCAAAAGCACTATCCAAAAATATTGTTCTCTAATGCCTATAGAAATCTACCTTATCAATCCTAATAAAGAAGAGCCTAAGGTAGAAAATGAAGATGCAAATGGTGAGGCAAAAGAACCTGAAGCACCAAAACCATTAAATGATACTACACCTCTATACTTAAAGAAACCTAATGAGTGTACTGATGAAGAATATAAGGAATTCTATAGAAAGATTTTTATGGATTTCAAAGAACCTTTATTCTGGATTCACCTTAATATGGATTATCCATTCAACTTAAAAGGAATCCTCTACTTCCCTAAACTTGGAAATCAATTTGATACAATGGAAGGACAAATCAAGTTATATAATAACCAAGTATTTGTTGCTGATAATATCAAAGAGGTTATTCCTGAATTCTTACTATTGTTAAAAGGTGTTTTAGATTGTCCTGACCTTCCACTTAATGTATCAAGAAGTTTCTTACAAAATGATGGATTCGTTAAGAAAATTTCTAACTACATCACTAAAAAAGTTGCTGACAAACTTAATTCATTATATAAGAAAGAAAAAGAATCCTATGAAAAGTTCTGGGATGATATTCATCCATTCATTAAATTCGGATGCTTAAAAGATGATAAGTTCTTTGACAAAACAAAGGGAATCATCTTATATAAAACAACAACAGGTGATTATGTAACTCTTGAAGAGTATTTAGATAGAAATAAAGAAAAACATGAAAATAAAGTCTACTATGTAACAGATGAAACTCTTCAATCTCAATACATCAAGATGTTCAAAGATAATGGTATGGAAGCTGTCATAATGAATACAACTATTGACCAGCCATATATTTCACATATTGAGATGAAGGAAAGTGAAAATAATATAAAATTTGCTAGAATAGATGCTGACCTTACTGATAGTCTAAAAGATGAAGACAGTACAAGTGAAGAAGACAATAAAAAGCTTAGTGAAGAAGTTCAAACTATATTCAGAAAAGCTCTTGCTAATGAAAATCTTAATGTAACTATGGAGAATCTAAAATCAGAAGATATTTCAGCTATGATAATATTACCTGAAGAATCTCGTAGAATGCAGGATATGAGCAAAATGTACGGTATGTTTGGAATGGACAGTGCAGCTATGCCAAGTAATGAAAGTCTTCTACTTAACAAGAAAAACAAGTTAGTTAAATATATCATTGATAATAAGGATAACGAAAATACTGATATATTCTGTAATCAAATTTATGATTTAGCTATGATAAGTCATAAACAGTTATCCCCTGAAGCAATGACTAAATTCATTGAAAGAAGTAATAAGATTCTTCAAAAATTAATCTAATCTTTAATAGATAATATTTGACAAATATCTACATTAGTGATATTATAATACAAAATTTAATAGTTTAGTATGGTAGAGGAGCATTTTACATTAGTAAGTAATTTGATTTGTTCAGGCAAAAGTGATGATTGCTGAAAGGGTAAGGTGCCGAAGAAGAAAATACCTGTTTATTTTCTGTCTGGGTATATAGTCAATAGCTATATAACTGTCATATATAATATTATATATGGGGTGCTACTTGTGACATTTAATATTGATTATCACAGTCGGCACGTAACGCCGACTGTTTTTTATTAAAATTTTATCCTCCACTAAATACTGAAATATTAAACAAAAATTTCAATTATTTTAGTTAATAGCAATATAATATATTAAGTAAGTAATAGAAATAGGAGGTCTGGTAATCATAAAAATAATTTTCCACATGAAATCGTAAATATTTGCTTACCTTATATTGATGTTTTGGTGAAAAACAGATATACTAAAGTAGAATAAAAAGCTATTTTAAGCATTTCATATGCTTTAGAAATAGACTTTTCTATAAGATAAACATGAGTGACTGTGTCACATAAAAGATTTCAAGGAAAATAGAAAGTAATAATAAAATGTAAAGTTTATAGATGTAGGTAAATAATTTTGTATATAAAATCTTAGGAGGTTGTTATATGTCTATTTTTACAGGATCTGGTGTAGCGATAGTAACACCATTTAACGATGATATGAGTGTTAACTTTGAAGGATTAGAGAAATTAATTGATTTTCAAATAGAAAATAAAACTGATTGTATTGTTATCTGTGGTACAACTGGTGAATCATCAACACTTAATGATGAGGAACATCTTGAATGTATAAAAGTAGCAATCGACAGGACTAATAAAAGAGTACCTGTTATAGCTGGAACTGGAAGCAATGACACTAAGCATGGTATTGAATTATCTAAGAGAGCTGAGAAGCTTGGCGCTGACGGTCTATTGCAAGTGACTCCTTATTATAATAAAACTACCCAAAAAGGATTGATTAGACACTTTTCTTCTATTGCAAACAGCGTTGATATCCCTGTTGTATTATATAATGTACCATCAAGAACAGGTCTTAACATTGATGTAGATACTGCAGTAGAATTATCAAAAGTAGATAATATCGTTGCTATAAAGGAAGCTAGTGGAAACATAGGTCATATTACTGAATTAGTTGCTAGATGCGAAGGTAATCTTGATTTATATTCTGGTAATGATGATCAGATAGTACCTCTACTCTCTCTAGGCGGTAAAGGTGTTATCTCAGTAGTAGCTAACATTCTACCAAAAGAAACTCATGACATAGTTGCCAAGTTTTTAGCTGGGGATGTAAAAGGAAGTCTTGATTTACAACTTAAATTACATGAATTGATTAAATCACTTTTCTGTGAAGTCAATCCAATACCAGTTAAAGCTGCTATGAATTATTTAGGCCTTCCATCTGGCCCATGTCGCTTACCATTAACAGATATGGAACCAGCTAATAGATTAAGAGTTGAGAACGCAATTAAAAAATTAGGAATAACTATCTAAATCATTAAAACCACTGAATACATTTTGATTCAGTATTCAGTGGTTATTTATATACTATGGAAAAAACTACTTTTTTTCGTGGAAAGCTTTTAAAATGAAAGGAGTTTTACAATGACTAGAATTATAATGCATGGTTGTAATGGGAAAATGGGACAGGTAATTTCTAAAATAGTAGAAGAAGATAATGATACCTCTATAGTAGCAGGTATTGATATATCTGATCATATTGATAACCCATACCCTGTTTTTACTGATATTAACACTCTTGATGTTGAAGGAGATGTTATAATCGACTTTTCCACTGCCAAAGCTGTACCTTCATTAATCGACTATGCAAAGTCTAGAAAAATACCTGTTGTTTTATGTACAACCGGTCTGAATGATGAACAAATTAATTTTGTTAATGAAGCTAGTAAAGAGATTGCTATCCTTTTATCGGCTAATATGTCACTTGGAGTTAATTTAATACTTAACTTAGTAAAGAAAGCTGCACAAACCCTTACCTCAGCTAATTTTGATATTGAGATTATTGAGAAACATCACAATCAAAAGATCGATGCTCCTAGTGGTACTGCATTAGCTATTGCTGATTCAATTAATGCTTCTCTTAATAATGAATATTCCTATACTTATGATAGATCTAAGGAAAGAGTTAAACGTGATTCAAAAGAAATAGGTATACATGCTGTTAGAGGCGGTACAATCGTCGGTGAGCATTCAATTATATTCGCTGGAAAAGATGAAATAATCGAACTTAATCATAGTGCCTTATCAAAGGATATTTTTGCTGTTGGAGCTGTGAATGCTGCTAAGTTCTTAAGCCAAAAATCTGAAGGTATGTATGATATGCAGAATGTAATTGAAGGTAATTAAAAAAGTATTTTACGTCAGCAGATTAAACGACCATGTTTAAAGCTGCTGATTATTATTTTTTAGGTATTTATAATATTTTTGTAGGATATTGGGATTAACATCTAGAAACTTAACGAACTGTTCCATATTTTTTAGAACCATTGGTCTAACATAATGTTCCATTAATTCTGTATCCTTCAATATGCTATCCTTAACTCCAATAATGTTAAGAAATTTTTCTATAACCATATGTCTATGATATAAAAATTCTCCTATCTTCTCCCCTTCTTCAGTAAGATTTATTAATCCGTATTTTTCATAATTAACTAATCCTATTGAATTAAGTTTTTGAACAATTTTAGTTGATGAAGAAGGTCTTACATTGAGATTATTAGCAAGTTGATTCATTCTTACGTAATTTTCTTCTTTACATATTCTATGTATCATTTCCAGATAATCTTCCATGCTGGGGGTGAGATAATTATTTTCCCTATTTAGTATCTCATAACCTCTAAATGTATAGAACTCAGATAAATTGATGATTATCGCCTCCCTAAGTCTAATTTATTATTTTGTTACTAGATTTATTCCTCTTCAATATATACATTCCAATTTCCAATATTATTTTTAGTGATTAATTGAATTATAGTTATTATTTTAAAAAAATCTTATTTGTACTTGCACCAAACAGGTTCTATTAAAATATATTATTCTAAATGAGTTAGAAAAGTTTCTTACGGCTAACTTTTTTATAAGTTATATTCAAATAAGTAAATATATCCCTATAAAAATTATGATTGAGGTGATTTGTATAAATAGTAACATAATGTCACTTGATAAACTTACAATAGGTAAAAATTGTAAGTTGTTGAGATTACAGGCTGATGGAATCACTAGAAGAAGATTACTTGATTTAGGATTAGTAAAAGATACTTTCATAAAAGCTTTGTATAAGAGCCCTTGTGGAGACCCTGTAGCATATGAAATTAGAGGTTCAGTTATAGCGTTGCGTTCAGAAGAAGCATCTAAGATAATAGTAGAATATATTCCTAAGAAGGAGGAGTCTATTTAATGGGACTTACTAATCAATCCACTGGTCTAAAAACTCTAAGAGATAGTTTTAATGTAGACCTGCAATCTCCAGATGATATAGTCATTGCTTTGGCAGGTAATCCTAATACAGGCAAAAGCACAGTTTTTAATTCCCTAACAGGACTAAAACAGCATACTGGAAATTGGCCGGGAAAAACAGTCACTAATGCTAGAGGTACATTTACTCATAAGGAACAGAATTATATCCTTGTAGATCTACCTGGTACGTACTCTCTTTTATCAAACTCTGTTGAAGAAGAAATAGCTAGAGATTTTATATGTTTTGGTAAACCTCATGCTGTAGTAGTAGTTGCAGACAGCACATGCCTAGAACGAAATCTCAATCTAGTAATCCAGATACTTGAAATTACAAGTAATGTTATTTTATGTGTTAACTTAATTGATGAATCCAAAAGAAAAGGTATTGATATAGATTGCAGAAAATTATCTGAAGAACTTGGAATTCCAGTTGTTCCTACTAACGCTAGAAGGAGTATAGGCCTTGATGTATTAAAAGATAGTTTACATAGTATGATTAAAACAAAGGAAACTTTATCTCCTATATCTATTAATTATAATGAACAGATAACTAATGCTGTTGATGAGTTATGTCCTCTTATATCTCCTATAATTAAAAATGATGTTTTAGATATGAGATGGACTTCGTTAAGATTACTTGATGGAGATAATTCAATAATACAATCTATATTAAAATATCTTGATATTGATTTATCAACTCATAATGAAATCATGAACAAGATAAAAACCATAAAAGAAGAGCTTGAAGTAGTTCATCATATGAATATTAATAATCTCAGAGAAAAAATTGTATCTAGTATAATCGAAAAAGCTGAGACAATAACTAATAAGGTGATAACCGAACATAAAAAGCAACATAGAGATTTTGATAGGAAAATTGACAAAGTTATTACTTCCAAAGCACTTGGTATTCCTATAATGCTTTTACTACTTGGCATCATATTTTGGATAACAATTATAGGTGCTAACTATCCGTCATCACTATTGTCAAATATGTTTTGTAATGCAGAATTAAAATTAACAGAATTTTTCAACTGGATTAATACTCCTGCTTGGGTTCATGGTGTACTTGTTTTGGGATTGTTCAGGACTCTAGGCTGGATAATATCTGTTATGCTACCCCCTATGGCTATATTCTTCCCATTGTTTACTCTATTAGAAGATTTGGGATATCTACCTAGGATAGCTTTTAATTTAGATTATTTTTTTAAGAAATGTTGTGCTCATGGTAAGCAGGCATTGACTATGTGCATGGGATTTGGATGTAATGCAGCTGGTATAACTTCCTGTAGAATAATAGATTCTCCTCGTGAACGTCTTATTGCAATAATAACTAATAATTTTGTACCTTGTAATGGACGCTTTCCAACACTTATCGCACTAGCTACAATCTTCATTGCTGGAATTAGCGGTAAATTTTCATCTGTAATTGGTACTATAATAATTCTACTTACTATTGTTCTTGCTGTATTTCTAACTTTTGGAATATCAAGGTTGCTATCAAAAACTATACTTAAGGGAATACCCTCATCCTTTACATTAGAATTACCGCCTTACAGAAAACCACAGATTGGTAAGATATTGATTAGATCAATAATCGACAGAACTTTATTTGTATTAGGTAGAGCTATAATTGTAGCTGCTCCCGCTGGAGTAATCATATGGATTCTACAGAATATCACTGTTGGAGATATAAGTATTCTATCCCACTGTGCTAATTTTCTAGAACCTTTTGCCAATATGATTGGTCTAGATGGCTATATACTAATGGCATTCATATTGGGATTCCCAGCAAATGAAATTGTTATACCCATACTTATTATGAGTTACATGTCAACTGGTGCAATGCTAGAACTTGATAGTCTCTCAGATCTAAAAGATTTATTAGTTAATAATGGATGGACCATGCTTACTGCCATATGTACTATGTTATTCTCTCTGAATCATTTTCCATGTGGAACTACATTATTAACCATCTATAAAGAAACTAAAAGTAAAAAATGGACTTTTGCATCATTTATTATACCTACCATAACAGGAATAGTGATATGTTTTATTGTGGCTCAAACAGCTAGATTGTTTGGATTTTATTAGGAGAACAGTCGCAAATATAGTATAGGGGAATATTCGCTCGATATTTAAATCTGGTTTAATTCTTTACTCTAAATGAATAGAACTGTAAAAAATATAGTGATAATCACAATTTTTACGACTTGTTGTATATCTTAAAAAGAGATAAACAACAAACCTAACCAGAGTGGTTATCACTACATTGGTTTAACATACTACCGCTGTCTCTATAATTTATACATAACTCCCCTAACTCACTTAATCTCTTCCTCATGCACCTCTATCTTAGAAATCGAAACCTCATAAGCAACCTTACTTATGGACTCATTCTCACTTAATTTTTTTTGATACTCCCTGCTCTGTATCCTGCCCCATATTTTTATTCTATCACCAACATTGAATTTTTCTGCATATCTTGCATTTCTTCCCCAGCAAATACATGGAATATAATCCGATTTGTTATAAGGACGATTAACAGCCAATAAAATATCTGTAATCTCTCTTCCAAAAGGTGTTGTTCTATACATTGGAGGCTTACAAATATAACCATCTAAATATATGTAATTAGGGTTTCTCTTAATCTCTTCTTCTTCAAAAATAGAGATTTCTCTAGCGAAAACTGTTAAAACTAATCTATTTTTACCCTCAATTTGTCTGTTATAAGAACGAAATTGTCCTTGAATATCTACTATCTTACCTCTCAAATCACTAGTTGTGTCAATAAGACGTTCCGATACCATTATAGGTATTATATCAGAGTTATCACTTAGTCTTGATATTTCTACATTAAAATTATAAAACCCCTCTCCATATACTTCATGGCTGAATTCAAATGTAGAATGTATTTTTCCTATTAAATTGACTTGATTGTTTCTGATAACATTATCTTCCATGATACTTATCTCCCTTCCATTATATTAAACGTTAACCCTTCTCCTTAGAAAAATTATCATTCAATATATATTCATATGTTTAATGTTTATCTATATTTATCTTTATTCAAAATGATTGATTTTTAGAAGCAGATTTTTAATTCTTCTTACATGGAATTTAATTTATCACTAATACTCCTATCTATTAACATTACAGCAGTTACAGCTGACATTATATTATATATATCGTGTCCCCAAGACGATTTAATAAATACAGGAAATTCTTGTGGCTCAATTATCGTATCATCTTCGTCTATCTCTCTTTGAATACAGTAGATTAGAGTTTTACTTGTATCCAAATCACCACCCAAACTTGATATAGTAACACTAGATTTTTTATTAAATCCAAGAGTAATAAATCTGCATAGAGGAATATCAAGGTTAATATCTTTCAATTCATGATCTACATTAGCGATAGCATAATAGTTTGTTTTACCATTATCAAATACACTAATAGTCACCAAATTACTCTCTTCTTCTATTTCATATTTCACGTTAACTTTTTTCATGATATCTTCAAAAATAAATATTAAGTTACTTAACTTATCATTACCTGTTATAATAATTTTTTTCATATATAGCAACCTGCCTTTGAAAATATAAAAATAGTTATATCACTTATTATTGTCTAACTTAGTAATTTATAATCCTTAAAAATAAAAAATAATTATTAGCTAACATAAACAGCTATATGTGTTGTATAATAATACATAACTTACAAATAATTTTTCATATTATTAAAACACACAAAAAACAAGACATTATGTCACTATTTATTGTTTTTATACATAATGAATATTAATTTTAGATAAATTATAATTATAATTGTAATCAATAATATAAAAAGTAGTAAAAGCGCATAATAACATCTTATTTTATCGAATGTATTTGTTGATATTATGCAACTACTTATCTTAATAGAAAGGAGGATGTCAATGAAATTAACTATAACAACTCTTATAGAAAATTCTAAAGGAGAACATTTAGGCTTATTGAACGAACATGGTATTTCCTTTTTGATTGAAGTGAATAATAAGAAAATACTATTTGACACTGGGCAAAGTGGTGATTTTATTAAAAATGCATCTACTCTTGGTAAAGACTTAAAAGATATAGATATGGTCGTCTTAAGTCACGGACATTATGATCATACAGGCGGATTTAGACGTTTTGTAGAAAATGTTACTTCTGACTTTAAACTGTATTTTCATAAGAATGCATTTAGAAAAAAATATAGCTTTGATAATACTCATTACAAATTTTTAGGAAACAGTTTTGATAAAGAATTTTTAGAGGATAATAATGTTGAATCTCATTTTGTGGAAGAGGATATATTAGAAATAGATAAAGGAATTTATATTATTTCTAATTTCGAACGTGTTACTTCATTTGAGAAAAAAAATCCTAGATTTTATCTTGAAAATAATGATGAACATATTCTTGATGATTTTAATGATGAAATTATGTTAGCAATAGATACACGAGAAGGTCTAGTAGTTATTTTGGGCTGCTCTCATCCTGGTGTAATCAATATGCTGAAAACTTTGATTAAGCGTACTGGTAAAAGTATTAATACAATCATTGGTGGAACACATTTGGTTAGGGCTGACGAGGATAGAATTCGCCAAACCATAGATAATTTTCAAGCTATGGACATAAAGAAATTCGGCATTTCACATTGTACGGGAGAAAATGCCATGAATCAGTTGAAACAAGCATTTGGTGAAAAATATTTTCATAATACAACTGGAACAGTACTATATTTTGATAAATAAAAATATGGAGAGATAGGTATGTTTTTAAAAGATATTGCACAAAAAATTGTTAATTTAATGATGGAAGTTATTGATTACCGTAATATTAATATTATGGATTGTGATGGTTTTATCCTTGCTTCAGGTGAACCTAACAGAGTTTCCACCTATCATAAAGGTGCTGATGATGTTATTAAGTCTGGAAAAAGTATTGAAATATATCCAGGTGATGTTGAAAAATTCCCTGGTGCTAAACAAGGTGTTAATCTTCCCATCAATATTGAAGGAAAGGTTATCGGCGTTGTAGGAGTCTACGGGCATCCTGATGAAGTTAGAATGGTTGCCAAGCTTGTTAAAAATTCTGTAGAGCTGGCTCTTGAACAATATCTTATATCTGAACAGGTCAATCTTGTAAAAGACCTGAATAATCAAATGATAAGAAAATTAATATTCAATCCTATATCTGAAACAGAAGAAGAAATTTTATGTTTATCAAAAGTATCACATGTGGATCTAAAACTGCGAAGATGTGCTGTGGTAATAAAATTAGATAAATTTTCTAATGATGAAGTTTATGAATCTGTCAATGCTATGGGAGAGATAGAAAAACTGTTAACAAGTAATAATTATATAACTAATAATGATTTTTTTGGTATCATTAATCATTATTTTATAATTTTCAAAGATATTGCTGATGAAAAACGCTCTACATATATAGATAACATCTTACACACCCTTAAAGATAAACAACCATTTGATACTAGAATAGGTTTAGGTAATTCTTATAACGACTTATATGGATATAAAAAATCATTCAACGAAGCTGTTGAACTTATTTCTATAAGCAAAAACGCTCCTCTTGATATTAACGATTTTGAAACCCAAGCCAAATATCTTCTCCATAAAATACAAACAGATGAATCTGAGCCATTTATTAAGAAATTGTATTTATCAATACTAAATGAAAATAATAAAGTTCCCGAATGGTTTTATAAAACATTAGATTCATTATTTGAACATAATCTTAATTTGAATGAAACGGCGGAAGCTCTATTTGTTCACAAGAATACCCTTGTTTATCGCTTAAAGAAGATTGAGCAGATAACAGGATTGAATGTAAATAATTTTTATCATTCAATGCTTCTATATTGTTTATATTCTTATATAAACAATATAGATAAGTTGAATTAAAAAATTACTATAGAACCAGTAATTTTTTAGTTCTATTAGGCTTATAAAAATCAAGGACATATATTGAATTTAATAAAATGAATATTGATGTTTAATTTCAATATGTGTAGATAGTGGTATCTAATACTTAAAAATACTAGGAGGAAATATTATGACAAGTGGCATAGGACTATTTATTATCGTTTTAATTGCAATTGTGGGTACAATCATTTTGATTTCAAGATTCAAAATGCATCCTTTTATAGTGTTGCTACTGGCAGCGTATTTTATAGGTATATGTACAAAAATGCCTGCTGATTCTATAATATCAACAATTAAAAAAGGTTTCGGTAATATCCTAGGTAACATTGGTATTGTAATCATTGCTGGTACAATAATTGGTACGATACTGGAAAAAACCGGAGCGGCTCTTACAATGGCTAATAGTATATTGAGATTAGTTGGTAAAAAAAGAGCACCTCTTACAATGAGTTTAACTGGATATGTTGCAAGTATCCCAGTATTCTGTGATTCTGGTTTCGTAATTTTATCCCCTATAAATAGAGCTTTGGCCGAAAAATCAAAAGTATCTTTAGCTGTTATGGCTACTGCTCTTAGCTCAGGATTATATGCAACACATTGTCTTGTTCCACCAACACCAGGTCCAATAGCAATGGCTGGTACATTGTCCGCTAACTTAGGTTTAGTTATTCTAATGGGTCTAGTTGTATCCATCCCTGTTATGCTTGCAGGTTACATATATGCAATTAAAGTAGGTCCAAAATTCCCTATCGACCCTAATCCAGAAACAACAGTAGAAGAATTATTAGAGAAATATGGTAAACTTCCAAGTGCTTTCAAATCATTTGCACCTATCATTTTACCTATCATTCTTATTGCTTTCAAATCAATAGCTGATTTTCCATCTGCACCATTTGGTGAAGGTATCATCAAATCATTCTTTGATTTTATAGGTAATCCTGTTACTGCTTTAATTCTAGGAATCTTCCTAGCTATGACTTTAATACCAAAGTCTGAAAAGCAAAATAGTTTTAAATGGATTGGAAAAGGCATCTATAATTCAGCATCCATCTTAGCGATTACAGGTGCTGGTGGTGCTCTTGGTGCTATCTTACAATCATTACCACTTGCTGATGCATTAAGCGATTCATTACTTAAATATAACATTGGATTATTATTACCATTTATCATAGCCATGTTACTTAAAACAGCGATGGGAGCTTCTACAGTTGCTATGATCATAACTTCTGCAATGGTTGCACCACTTATGGCTAATATGGGTATGACAAGTGAAATGGCAAAAGTACTTGTAGTTCTAGCGATCGGTGCTGGTTCAATGACAGTATCCCATGCTAACGATAGTTATTTCTGGGTTGTCTCCCAGTTCAGTGATATGGATACATCCACGGCTTATAAATGTCAAACAGGTGTTACCCTTGTCCAAGGTATTGTAGCAATTGTGATGATAATGATACTAGGAGTAATATTCATCTAACAAAGACTGACTAACATAGAAAAGAGTTGATTACTTGAAGAAAATAGTTATTGCCTCAGATTCTTTCAAAGGTACTATGGACTCTATTAATGTCTGTAATATAGTTGAAAAAGGTATTAAAAACATTAGACCAGAAATTAAGACGATTACGATACCTATAGCTGATGGAGGTGAAGGAACTGTAGATGCTTTTTTAAATGCTATTGGCGGTATAAAAGTAACCAAAAAAGTTACAGGTCCACTTTTTGACAAAATTGAAGCAACTTACGGAATATTAGATGATGGATCAGCAGTCATTGAAATGGCTCAAGCTTCAGGACTGCCTCTAGTAGAAGGAAGAGAAAATCCTCTAAAGACAACTACTTATGGTACAGGTGAGCTAATTCAGGATGCTCTAGAAAAAGGCTGTAATAAAATAATCATCGGTATTGGGGGAAGCGCAACAAATGATGGCGGTGTGGGAATGGCTGCTGCATTAGGTGTCAGATTCCTACAAGAAGATAATAGTGAAATAGATCTAACTGGTGAAGGCTTAGGTTATTTAGCTACTATTGATACAAGTAATCTAAATTCCAAAATATCTGATTGTCAATTTATCGTAGCTTGTGATGTTGATAATCCATTATATGGCGCTAGCGGAGCCGCTTATGTTTTCGCTCCACAAAAAGGTGCCGATGCAAAAATGGTAAAGATTCTTGATGAGAACCTTAAGCATTATGCTGGTATCGTTAATAGAGACTTAGGAATAAACTTGCAGAAATATAAGGGTTCAGGTGCCGCAGGAGGATTAGGCGCTGGTCTTGTTGCCTTTGTTGATGCCCAGCTAAAATCAGGTATCAATATA
Source organism: Vallitalea maricola (assembly GCF_036985595.1). NCBI lineage: Bacteria > Bacillati > Bacillota > Clostridia > Lachnospirales > Vallitaleaceae > Vallitalea > Vallitalea maricola. Next base: position 23,582 of record NZ_BTPU01000067.1, read on the forward strand.
TTACTTGATGCTGTAGATTTTGATAATCTGATAGTTGATGCTGATTTAATTATAACCGGTGAAGGTAAGATTGATGGGCAAAGCTTAAGAGGTAAAGTACCTGTAGGTATAGCTGATAGAGCTGTTAAACATCACAAACCTGTTATTGCTATTGTAGGTGCTATTGGTGATGAGACTGATGCACTCTATGAAAGAGGAATAAGTTCTATCTTCAGTATTAATCAAAGACCGGAAGCCTTTGAAGTTGCTAAGAATTATTCTGAAGAAAACTTATTAAAAACAACCGAATCCATTATTAGACTGGTATCGGTAGTATAACCAATTAAGGGACTGTTCTTTATGGACAGTCCCTTATTATTTACTCAACTTACCTACCTTTAATTAATGCAGGTAAACTAAGTGTTAAATTATTTATTTTTAATATTTTTTATTGAATCCAATGCTAAGTCATTAGTATGCTTCAATGATTTTGTTATAATCAATCTTGTTCTGTCAAGCATTGGTTTATTTCCAAAACGCAGTCCATCTAGATTTTCTACATTATTAATAAATCTATGAAGTTCTTTATCAACATCTACGAAATGACTCAGTTCTGATATAGGAGTTGGGTCATCTGTTAATCCCATTAGATAATCCATTGATACATTAAAAAATTTTGCAAATTGCATTTTTGTATCATCGTCTGCTTGTCTAGCATTTCTTTCATATTGTGAAATATTATTTTTAGTCTTTCCTACTATTTCTCCTAATTCTTGCTGTTTCATTCCTTTCTGTTTCCTTAATAATCTTAATCTATTGCTAAAATTTGGCATTCTAACCACCTCACATTTATTTTAGAATCCATTAATATCACTGTAAATAGCAATAACCAACAAGACAACTTAATACAAAATTAGGTATTGACAGTAACCAATATGTGTATTATAATGTAGTTAACGATTTGGTTATTATTACTGACATCAAGTTAATATAATATCCATTTCAGTTATTACTTATTTTCATTTATATATAATGTGTTCTATACCTCACTGTTTTGTTAATGTATTACTAGTGTTAACAATTCAAAAATGCATAATTAGATTATGCAAATGCAATATAGTTTATTTAACTAAAGGGCAAGTAAGTAAACTATATTGCACTGAAAAAATATTCTATATGAATATTCATTAGTAGTAAAGTTTCATTAATGCTTATAACATCGACATTGTATATTAAACACATGACAAGAAACAATTTAATAAACATAAATATAATAATTATCATTGTTAAGGGTATGATAGATAGGATTAATTCACTTATAATCCTGTTCTGCCATTTTATGCTCAATTTGAGAGCTGTTTATTTTTAACTCCCCTTCCCCTTACATGATTAATTATATATACATACTCCCCTTATCCTAACTAGATTAGAATCTTCAACACATATGTCTATTATGCAAATGATCCTTAAAAGGGTGAAATATCTAGTCTTTGGAGTATATTAGATATTTCACCCTTATTATATCACATTTTATTTTACTTTTATTAACTTTACACTATATTACTCATTAGTCTAATTTATAATCTGTTTCTTTTTTAGATTCAGGTCAATTGATTATTTTATTCAATTTTTCTATTTCATTAAATATCTTCTTAAATTCTTTTTCTTCTCTTATAGGATCAAAAATTGATTGCTTTAGTAGAACCAATATATTTTCATAAATGTTAATTTTGATTGGATACTTACTTTGTTTTAATTCATCAAAACACCATAATTTCTTGAATCCTTCAATATTGGTAAAATCATGATTTTTATAAGAATCTATCATCTGTTTTAACATATCTATTGCTTTTATTTTATTACCAATATTTATGAATAATTGTGCTAATTGTAGATATTCATTTAACAGAAAAACTGTCTTCCCATTATATTGAAATAAATTTTTTATATCTACACCTAGATTATAATATCTTTCAGCTAAATCATAATCCTGTTCATAGATACAATAGGTATTTCCTAAACTTAAACAGATATTAGATATATCATTAATACTCTTGAACAATTTACTTTGAAGTAATTTCCTAGCATCTTGATATTTTTTTTGTTTTATATAAATACTTGCCATAATATCATCAGGATCACATTGACTTTTATTAATCTTATTAAGTGTACTAATAGCCTCCTCTTCTCTACCTAATGTTGCGTATAAGCTACCTAAAGCAAATAATGAAACTTCTACCAGTTTAGTATCATTACAATTTGAAACTACTTCTTCATATAATTCTACAGCCTCATTTAATATTTGGGTGCATTTTTCTTCATCTTCAGTTTTCCAAGAATAAATAGTATATAAAAACGCTATTCTACTCATCAGAAAATAACTCGACGGATATTTGTTCAAATACTCTTTTGTTCTCTTAATGGCTGTACTCATATCTGAGTTATTAAAAAGCTCTTCGCATTCTTCATATATCTCTTTTACCTTCTCATCACTTAAATCCTTATCAAAGTTAAGCAATGTGTCAATAGTAACATTAAAAAATTTTGCTAATATAGGCAATAATGTTATATCTGGATAAGAATTTCCACTTTCCCATTTTGATATGGCAGCAGTTGATACTCCAATTATTTTCGCAAGTTGTTGCTGCGTTATACCCTTATCTTTTCTTAATCTATATATTATTTCTCCAATCTGTAATTTTTTCATAATAATACACTCCTTAATTTTACTAACCAATAAAATAATCTAGGTAATTACCATTCTTAAACATTTATTAAATAGAATATTCTTCTTCTAGTATACAGTGTAATAATCCATATACCAATAGAGATATAGTTAATTATAGTCCTCAAAATATAACTGTTGGTTAATTTTTATATAAAATAATAATTACTGAACTAGAGAAACAAATTCGTTAAGTAAAGGCTATTACGTATTTCATATTTTTAAACTTTTCTAAACACAAGAAACAGAGAGTAGTATTATCCTATTCCCTGCTTCATCTAAATATATAATTGTATTTTTTTATTCTATTTTTACTACCAAAATGAATCTACTAATAATTCACTTAGTCTTATATATTCTTCATAACACCTTTTATATATTTTAACACACTCTCTATTAGGCCGATAAGTATTTTGGATAGTTACAGTTTTATCTATAGCTTCTTGAAAGTCCTTATATATACCTACACCAACTCCAGCAAGAATTGCAGCTCCTAGCGTAGTCGCATGGTCTGAATAAGGTACCTGAATAGTACGGTTAGTTACATCTGCTTTGATTTGAGTCCATACACTGCTATTGGCACTTCCACCTACACTTGATAAAGTACCAGCCTCAACTCCTGCTTCCTTAGCAGTCTCCAAGTTATGGTTAAGAGCATATGCAACGCCCTCCATTGTACTTCTTATCATATGTGCTCTTGTTTTATCAAAAGACAATCCATAATAAACACCTTTTGCCTTACTATTCCATAGAGGAGATCTTTCCCCTTTCATATAAGGTAAAAAGATTATATCATCACTACCTGGTGGTATCTTCTCAGCTTCCTCACTCATTATAACAAATGGACTACTACCTCTTTTATCAGCTTCTTCCTGCTCTACATGTCCAAATTCTCTATTAAACCAATTAAGAGTTCCCCCTCCACCTGTTGTACCACCTTGCAACAACCACATATCAGGTACAACATGATATCCAAGAATCAATTTCTCATGTATTACAGGCTTACCTAACGCAATACTCATTCCACCTGCTTGACCACCTTGTTCTTGAGTCTCTCCTTCATTAATTACACCAGCACCTAAAGTACAACAAGCAGCATCTAAACCACCAGCAACAACAGGTGTACCCACTTTTAATCCCGTTACTTTGGCTACCTTTTCTGTAACACTACCAACAATATCATGACTATGCATTAATGGTGCCATCAAATCTAGAGATAACCCTAACTTATCAGCTATCTCAAAATCCCACTCACCTTTGTTTATATCAAAAAAATGGAATCCATAACACTGAGAATAATCCTGTGAAATTTGATTAGTCAGCTTATATGCTATATAAGCATTACTCTGCAAAAATTTATAAGTCCTATTGAATACCTCAGGCATATTATCTCTTAACCATAACATCTTAGGAGTTATATAAGCCGAATCAACAGGATTACCACTGATGCTAATCAACTTTTCTTCACCAACTGCATCCTTCATCCATTCAGCCTGCTCTTCAGCCCTTCTATCCAACCATATCATAGCTCTACTCAGTACATTACCTGACTTATCAATAGGAATACAAGCCCATGATGTCCCATCAATACCAATCCCTTTTATATCTTCCGGATTAATATTATCTCTACTTAACATCTGGGAAATTCCCTCAGTAATTACCTGCCACCAATCCTCTGGATTTTGCTCCACAAAACCTTTACTAGGATAATAAGTCTCATAACTCTTAGTAATACTAGAAACTACTTTACCCATTACATCAAAAATAGTCATCTTACAACCCGATGTACCTTGGTCAATAGCTAATAGTAACTCTCCCATTAAACAACAACACCTTTTTTAAGAATGATATTTGCATATAATGAAGTCTCCCCAGTAGCTACAACTGCATACGCCTTCTTAGCCCTTTCATAAAATGCAAATCTTTCCTCATAACAGATTTTTTTGTCTCCCTCTTTTTCCTTGATTATAGCCTTATACGTATCCCATATCTCAGGAACATAAGTATCTCCCTTTACAACTTCCATCAATCCAACAGGTTCATCAGTATACACATCCAAAGGCATCAATTCTAAAACAGCCTCTAAAACTTCAGGTACACCATGCCCATCTAATCTAACTAATCTCTGAGCCATTGAAGCAGCAGGAAAGTTACCATCAGATATAATTATCTCATCCCCATGCCCCATCTCCATCAATATTTTCAACAACTCTGGTGATAAAATACTTGGAATCTTCTTCAACATACTAATCATCTCCTAAATTAATTTATATATTTATTATTTTATTACTTACCACATAATTTAACTGTAATCTTTTTATCTACCAAACATGAATATCACGGGCAAAAGGGTAAATTGTAATAATCACGCAGACCGATCGCTTCTCAGAGTAAGGCAAGTGATTATTACAATTTACCCTGCCCCTCCTACCATAAAATCAACCTATCTCAGCTACCTCTACCTGACTAAAATACAAATCCACCAATTCTTTCTCCACATAACCAGTCTGAGCAAATTGAGTATTAGCAGTTCCACAAGCCATGCCCATCCTAATCATATCTATCTGACTCGATTCTCTTTCTAACCCGATTGCACATCCAGCTATAAAAGAATCCCCTGAACCAACTGTATTTATAACCCTGGCAGGTGGAATAGTAAACCTGTATATACCCTCATCAAGTCCAGCAATACACCCATCTTTTCCTAGACTGATTACAGGTACCTCAACACCCATTCTCTTAAAATACTTTATAGCCTTTACAAGTCCTTGTAATGTACTAACATCACCACTATGAACCTGCTTAATCTCATCAGTATTAGGTTTCACCATATAAGGTATAGCTTTTATACCCTCTATGAATGCTTTTGAACTTGTATCTAAAATAACTTTCTTATTATGCTTCTTAGCAATATCAATCAATACTTTATAAAAATCAGCAGATATTCCCTTTGGTAAACTCCCAGAAATAGTAACCACTTTTATATCATCCAACATATCTTCATATACCTTGATAAATTTATTAACTTCATATTCTGATACAACTGGTCCTGCTTCCAATATCTCTGTACTAATCTGATTAACAGTATCAGATACGTTAACACATATTCTTGTTTCTCCACTTACCTTAATAAATCTACTTTCTATACCTAGCTCTTTAACTTTATTATTAATAAAATCTCCATTAGAACCACCTAATAAACCTGTTGCAGCAACTTTTTCACCCATTGTTTTTGCAACCTTGGCTACATTAAGCCCTTTACCACCTGCAGAGGCAACCGTCTTGATAGGACGATGTACCTCTCCAAGTTTATAATTATCTATTATATAGACTTTATCAATAGCTGGATTCATAGTAATTGTAAGAATCATTATACACCTCTAGAATTCGTCAGCTAAGCCGCTTGATCCACAAAGCCTTATCTTTTTCTTGACTACTTCTTTTACAGCTTCTCTAGCAGCTCCCATATAATTTCTTGGATCATTTTCCTCTTTATTTTTAGCGAATGTCCCTGCAATCGCTTCTGCCATAGGATTTTTTAATTCCGTTGCTATATTTATTTTTGCTATTCCACGTTTTATGGCCTCTTTGATACTATCATCTGGTACACCGGAAGCGCCGTGTAGAACAAGTGGTACATCTACTATCGCTTCAATTGCAGACAACCTGTCAAAATCTAACTTAGGTTCTCCTTTGTACATACCGTGTGCAGTTCCTATAGCTATTGCTAATGTATCAATACCTGTATCTTCAACAAATTTCTTGGCTTCAGAAGGAATTGTCAAGGCAGCTTCATCACTGTTGACAAACATATCGTCTTCAACTCCACCTATCCTTCCAATCTCACCTTCAACTTGTATTCCTACAGCATGAGCCATATCTGTAACACGCTTAACCAATTTCACATTTTCTTCATATTCAAGATTAGCCCCATCAATCATAACAGATGTATAGTTATTCTTAATACATTGTACAATAGTATTAAAAGATGGGCAATGGTCAACATGAAGTGCTACAGGAATATTATACATATCTGCTGCCTTTTTTACAATAACTCCAATGTATTCTATTCCAGCATGTTTTAGAGTTCCTGGTGTTGTCTGAATTATTACCGGAGCTCTCTCTTCACTAGCACCTTCAATAACTGCTTGAATAGTTTCTAGATTATGTATATTAAACGCCGCTATTGCTACCTTTTTCTCTTTTGCTTTCTTAATTAATTCTAGTGAGCTTACTAATGGCATAGTTATACCTCCTTATTAAAATTTCATCATCACTTTACCCGACACTCTTTTTGCCTCTATATCTATAAAAGCTTTTTTTGTATCATCAATATCAATAACCCTATCTATCAATTTTTCTACTTTTATCTGTCCTGTTCCAAGATAGTTTGCACCTAGAGTCCATTCTTTTCCTGGAAAAGGAGCTGAATATGACATCCAAGAACCTTTTACCGTCAATTCTTTTCTATTCATATATTCGAATTGTTTTGGCTGTATGACAAATTCCGTATGAGGTGTACCAATATACATAACACTTCCTTTGTTACCAGCAATCTCCAAGCATAGTAATTCTGTAAAAGGCACTCCTGCTGTTTCAATAACCATCTGGAAACCTTTACCATTAGTGATTTTTTTAACTTGTTCAGCTATATCATCTGTTTTAGTATTGATTACATTATCCGCTCCCAATTCTAAGGCTATTTTTAATCTTTCGTCATCAATATCAAACACTGTAATATCTTTTGCACCCATTATCTTGGCACATTGTAATGTCAATAGACCTATAGTTCCCATGCCTGTTATAGCTACAGTAGTCATAGGTTTGAAATCCATTACCAACAGACCATGTAATACTACGGTTATAGGTTCAAGAAATGCACCTTGAACATAAGAAACTTGTTCTGGTAGTTTTACTATATTAACTTCCGGCGCTTTTACATATTCAGCCCAAGCTCCATATTCTCTTGAACCAATGAAACTATATTTTTTACATAATGCATGATTACCACTAAGACAATCCACACATGAATGACAAGGTTTCAGAGGTGCTACTGATACTTTGTCTCCAATATGTACATTCTTTACTTCTCTTCCAATTTCAACTACTTCACCTGAAAACTCATGTCCAAATACATTGGGATAATAATGAGAAGCCGTTCCCAAGACTCTTGGTATATCTGAACCACATATTCCAGAAGCCTTTACTTTAATCAACACTTCATCATCTTCAATAACAGGCTTTTCAATATTTTCTATTCTAATTTCATTTTGTGCGTATAATACAGCCGCTTTCATTGATATTACCCTCCTCACTATTTAGCTATGATTCCATCTAAATCCCATAAGTCTTCCCATGATTGGTTATCTTTCCATAAAAAAACTTGACCTTTGATAAGACGACAGTTCTTATCAATCTTAGATATAGCTTCCATCTCTTCATCAGTTAAAGGGTTTTCTGTTACACATTTTATGTTGCTAAGATATTCATTTCTCTTTACTGAAAATGGAATAGGCACTTGCCCTCTTTGAACTGCCCATTTGATACATACGACTGCTGGATGTACCCCAAGTCTTTTTGCTGCTGCGAGAATAACTGGGTCTTCTATGTCTACTGTATCATTTTCTGTTTTATCTCTACCTGGACGAGTTGGAGAACCAATAGGACAAAAACCGATAGGCTGAATATTATTTTTTATGCAAAAATCAAATAGCTCCTGTTGTTGAAAATGAGGGTGTTGCTCCATTTCATTTACTGCTGGTTTTATCCTTGCATCCTTAAGTAACAATTCAAATTTTGCTTTTGTCATATTGGAAGTACCGATATTTCTTACTAATCCCATGTCTACCAATCTTTCCATTTGTCTCCAAGTTTTCATAAACTCTTCATGGATATATGGATGAGCATTCTCACTTCTTGAATCAACTGAACAACCTGGAGCGTGGTAGTTAGGAAATGGCCAATGAATTAAATATAAATCCAAGTAATCAAGCTTTAGATCTTTTAATGTCTTTGCTACAGATATTAAAACGTCACCATCTCCATGCATATCATTCCATACTTTGGAATTAATCCATAGGTCTTCCCTTTTCATTCCATTTTTCATAGCTATCTCTAGAGATTCACCAATTTCTTTTTCGTTTTCATATACAGAAGCACAATCAATGTGACGATAACCAACTGAGATTGCTCCCAAAACAGCATCTGATATCTGATTGGCAGTGAATCTGTCAGAACCAAAAGTACCAAGCCCTACAGCAGGCATTTCATCCCCTGTATATAATATTTTCTTTGGTATAATATTAGGGTCTACTCCATCTGACGCAATTTGAAAATTTTTTCTTAGATTATTTTCCATTTTTCATTACTCTCCTTTATATTATTTATAGTTTAATAATTGTTGCTTTATTAATTGGCATATCGTTTAGTTTTATATTAAAATATTAAAGCTAAACGTTTAGCTCTAGCATAAAGTAATATCAACCAAATATAGTTAAAATCTATATATTGGTCGATACAGACTCTTTGATATGAACTTTTGTTTTTAATCTATAAGTTGAAGGAAAATCTGAATAATCGTCACTAAGTCTTTTGAGCATAAGATTGGCCGCTGTTTCTCCAATCTCCTTCATTGGTTGTTCCACAATAGATAGTGGTGGTCTTACTATCCTTGCCATTTGTATGTTGTCAAATCCGATCAAAGATAATTGATTTGGAATAGTAATATTCAAATCATTAATTGCCATTATTGCACCAATTGTCATTTCATAATTGGTTACTAATACTGCAGAAGGACGTTTATCCATATTCCAAAGATCAATAAGTGCTTTGTATCCACTTACTACAGTATAATCTGCGTTTTTAATTAATTCTTCATCAATTTCAACGTTATAGTCTTCGTGGACTCTAATATATCCTTTTCTTCTTTCATCGGCAGTATAAGTGTTTTCTGGTCCGCATATTATACCTATCCTTTTATGTTTTCTCATAATTAGTTCTTCTACAGCTTGGTATGAGGCATTCAAATTATCTGCAATGACTATATCGCAATCCAGCCCTCTTATCATTCTATCTAATAATATAACAGGAATCTTTTTATCTATCAGACTCTGTATATGCTTTTTTTCTCCACTATAACTAACCATGATAATACCATCAACATGTTTATTTATAAGAAATTCAAGTTTGGTGTGCTCTAATTCTTTGTCTTCTTTGAAGTCACATATTATAGTACCATAACCTTTTTCTTGTAGAATGCCTTCAATTATTGATACTATTGAGGTAAAAAATATGTTTTCCAAAGATGGTAACAACACCCCTATTGTCATCGTTTTATTGGTTTTCAATCCCCTAGCCATTTCATTTCTTTTATAATCTAAGGCTTCTATAGCTTCTTGGATTATTTTTTTGTTCTCATCTAGGACATTACCACCATTAATGTATTTTGATATGGTTGCTATAGATAATCCAGTATATTTTGCTACATCTTTAATAGTTGAAATATTATACACCTCCATCACGAAACGTTTCGTCATCTTAATTATATCATAGATTTTTTAATATACAAGTTTTTTTATAATATCACATTAGTTTTTTTGTTTTGCTTTATGTAATCACACTAATAATATTATGATAATATAAAAAAGTAAACTTATTTAATAAATTTATTACCCAAAATGAATTTTTATGAAAAAAGACTTTTCTTTTTAATATAATTTTAATATAATTTAATTGATTGCTAAAATTAATTACGTGATATTTTTATAAAATTATTCTTTTAATTAATAAACTAATATAATTACTTAATAATATAGGGAGTGATTTAATGTTCAATCTTGATGATTGTGTTGCATTTATTACTAATAATGCTTCTAAACAAATGGAGAATTATTTTAATGAAAGGTTGACTCAATTAGGGAGTACCAGAGTTCAATGGATTGCATTATATTATCTAGGGAAAAATAAATCTATTAGTCAAGTTGATCTTGCCAAAAAAATGAATATAAAAAGTTCTACCGTAGTAAGATTAATTGACAGAATGGAAAGAGACGGTTATGTAAAACGTGTAAAAGATTCTAACGATAGAAGAATAACCACTCTTGAATTAACTGATTCCGGACTTAACCTAAGAAAACAATTACTTCCTGAAGGTGAAAAAGCTAGTAAAGTTTTTTCTAAGAACATTACAGATGAAGAACTTGAAGTTTTTGTGAATGTTTTAAAGAAAATGGTAGATAATATTAATGAATAATTTATTTTAGATATACTTTTCTAGGTATCTAAAGGATAACATCAATTATTTATTGATAGATGTTGATATCTAAAATAATATGTGCTATACTAACTATTGCATATACAATTATTTTACTACTAGGAGGTAATATAGATGTCAAAAGACCCAAGACAAATGTTAAACGACTTTATGTCAGGATTAGAGGATTTAGGTAAGACAAATGAAGCTCATATGGGTTCATTCATGAATTTATTAGGTACTGCTTATGAACCTGGTGCTCTAGATGTTAAAACAAAAGAATTGATGAGCGTAGCAATCGGTGCTTATAACCGTTGTGAATATTGTATTGTATTCCATGTATACAAAGCTCTTGAAGCAGGTGCAACACGTGAGGAAATCTTAGAAGCAGCTATGGTAGCAGTAGCATTTGGCGGAGGACCTTCTATGGCATACACTGTAACATTATTAAAGAAATCTATTGATACTTTTGAAGGCGATTTCAAATAAATTTAATATAAACAGCGGAGGCAGTTGATACTGCCTCTTATTTTTAAATACATTAGTTTTAATAACATTATATTTGCAAGGAGGATATCATGAACATTGAAGTTAAGTTAGATAAATTATCAGGTCATGCAAAAGATGGCAAAGTAGGAAAAGTTCATAAAAGCGTTGGTGATAAAGTTACTACTGAGGATATTTTATTTAATATTGAATCGAATAAAGGAAATATGCCTATTAAGGCAGCAGCTAATGGAATAATCAAAAGTATTGAAGCCAATGAAGGTGATTCAGTTGCTATAGGTTCTCTATTAGCAGTAATTGATGGCGAAACACCTGAAGAGTTAACAGAACAAAAAACACCACTCAAAAATATGAATACTAATAAAACTACTAGTAAATCTTCAGGCAGTTTTAATTATTTTGGTGGACTATTAAAACCCCAAAAGCAACAGTTGGAAAGTGATATAACTATAATAGGTGGCGGTCCTGGAGGCTATGTGGCTGCTATTCAAGCTGCTAAATTAGGAGCTAATGTTGTTTTAGTGGAAAAAGAAAGAGTTGGGGGTACATGTCTCAACTATGGTTGTATACCAACTAAAGCTATCGTTCGCTCATCAGAAGTATATAGAGAATTAAAAGAAGCTGATAAATTCGGCCTACATGCTGATAACATCTCAGTAGATATGAAAAAAGTTATTGATAGAAAATCCGATATAGTTAATCAATTAGTAAGTGGTATAGAATATCTACTAGAAAAAAATAATGTAAAAGTGATTAAAGGTACTGGAGAAATAATTGACAAAAACACAGTGTTTGCTAAAAATAATAAACTAGAAGCAACCATATCTAGTAAGAATATTATTATAGCTACTGGCTCTAAAACATCAATGATTCCTATTAAAGGAATAGAGCTGGATAATGTTATTACAAGCAAAGAAGCTCTTGAACTTGATACACTACCAGAAAAATTAGTTATTGTTGGTGGTGGTATTATCGGTATGGAATTTGCTTTTATATACTCTAGTTTTGGTGTAGATGTTTCAGTAGTAGAATTTTTGGAAAACACCTTACTGGCATGTGACAAAGATGTTTGTGATGAGATTAATATAATAGCCAGGAATAGTGGTATCAAACTATATACAAGTTCTAGAGTAGAATCTATCATCAGGAGTGAAGATGATAAATGTATTGTTTCATTCACCGAAGATAACGAAACCAAGTTTATAACTGCTGATAAAGTACTTATGGCTGTTGGAAGGCAACCATCTTATAAAAACATAGGTGTTGAGAAATTAAATATCGAACTAGATGAAAGAACAAAAGGTATCAAAGTTAATTACAAAATGCAGACTAATATACCTAATATTTATGCTATTGGTGATGTAACCAACATAATCCAACTTGCTCATGTTGCTTCACATCAAGGTATAGTAGCCGTTAAAAATATTTTAGGTACTGAGACTAAGATGGATTACAATGTAGTCCCAAGTGCTATATTCACTAATCCTGAAATCGCTATGGTAGGAGTAAGTGAAAGTATGGCACAAAAAGATGGGCTTGATATTGAAATCGGTAAATTCCCTTTTGCGGCTAATGGTAAAGCTTTAACTCTAGGAGACAGCAAAGGTTTTGTTAAGATCATTAAGGATAAATCAACTGGAAAGGTTATTGGTGGTTCTATAATAGGACCTCATGCAACAGATTTAATAGCAGAAATAACTTTAGCAATAAAAAATGGATTAACAACAAATGAAATTATTGAAACCATCCACGCTCATCCAACTACAGCTGAGTCTATACATGAAGCTGTTTTAGCTGCTGAAGGTGGTGCGTTACATTTTGCCAAGTAATGATATTAATGTAAAAATGATATGTTCTAACTCCACAGATCCTTGGTACAATTTAGCTCTTGAAGAATACTTGTTACGTGGTATCAATGAAAATGAAATAATATTGTATCTCTGGCAAAATGATAATACTGTAGTTATAGGCAGAAATCAAAATCCTTGGAAAGAATGCAAGTGTAAAAAATTAGAGAACGAGGGTGGCAAATTAGCTAGAAGGTTATCTGGTGGAGGTGCTGTCTATCATGATTTAGGGAATCTCAATTTTACATTTGTTATGGATAAAAATTTGTATGATCTGGATAGACAGTTAAATGTAATTTTGCAAGCTGTAAGAAGCTTTGGAATTGATGCAGAGTTTTCAGGTCGTAATGATTTAACCGTACATGGTAAGAAATTCTCTGGTAATGCTTTTTATTTCTTGGATAAATCATCTTATCATCATGGTACCATACTTATAGATACTGATTTTAGTAAGCTTACTGATTATCTACAAGTCTCTAAGGAGAAAATTAGTTCTAAGGGGATTGATTCAGTTCGTTCTAGAGTCATTAATTTAAGTGAGCTTAATGATAGTTTAACTACTGAAAATATGAAAAGATATTTAATTGATAGTTTTGAAAACATATATGGTAAATCTAGTACTGTAATTAATGTAGACAATGATACTTACAACATTCAAGAAATATATGATAAGTATGCTTCTTGGAAATGGCGTTTTGGAGAAGCTCCAAAATTTGACATTACTTTTGATAAAAGATTTTCATGGGGCGGTTTTGAATTAGGTTTGAATCTTAAAAACGGTCATATCAAAGAAGCTAAAATATATTCAGATGCCATGAACAGTCAATTAATACAAAAGATGGCTTCTTGTTTGTTAGATGTTCCTTTTATAATGGATAGAATAATTGATGCTATTGGTAGTATTTCTACAGATGATGCAGATAAACTGATTATAGATGATGTAACAGCTTGGCTCATTGAAAAATCCAAAAGTATATAGAATTTATTTTTATAAGGCTTAATTAATAAGTATTGTCATTATATTTTATATGGAGTATATGGCAATAAAACTATTAGTTAAGCCCTTTTGTATTATCAATAAAAAATACGGTTGTCCTTTGGTGTATCGGCTGATGGGTCATTGACTACTACACCTTTTGGTACTTCTATCTCATCTTTCAATAGGAAATCGTTGGTTTCTTCCATAAAATCGTCTAATTTTCTTCTCATCTTGGTTAATACCTTATCATATTTTTTATTACCTGCAAGATTCTCTTTTTCTTGTGGATCAAAAACTATATTAAATAGGTACTCATCCTTTATTTCATAGTTGTCAAATCCATTATCTATTAATAGTTGTTTTGGATTAGAATTATCAATATTTGCCAGCATTGGCTTCTTATAGTTATTGAACACTCTGATATATTTATACTCTTCTGTTCTTACACATCTCATAGGTTGATATGAGGCATGGTAATTAATTTCAGCATATACTTCGTCTCTGACTTTATCTTTTTCATTCATTACTACACTCTTTTGTGAGATTCCCTGTATGTATTCAGGTATTTCCAAGTTTAATAATTCACATATTGTTGGATATAGGTCTATTTGAGAAAACATAGAGTCCACCACTTTTCCATTCATTGGTGAATCAGGTACCCTAAGAGTTAAGGATACCCCCATTCCACTATCAAAAAGTGTACACTTCATAAATGGAGAAGGTAATCCGTGGTCTGTGGTAAATATTATTATTGTATCCTCATAAATACCTTTTTCCTTTACAGCATCTAAAACCATCTTAAAGCAGTCATCAGCTATTTTTACAGAGGTACAGTAATGAGCAAAATCTTCTCTGTTCATATTTGTATCTTTGAGCTTAGAAGGTACTTTAATGTAATCAGGTTCATATCCTTCTGTTATATCTTCTGGATATTTTCTATGTGTATTCCATAAGCCGAATGAAATGAAAAAATTACTATCTTCATTATAGTTAAGTATGTAGTCTGCAACTGCTTTGGCATTTTCCATATCATTGTCGTCACTGGCTGGTCCTAGAATGTCATCATATGGCAGAACATCATAATTCATGTTGTGCTGTTCTAATAATCCATGATTAGCTATATGTTCTGTACCGGCTATAGCTGTTCTGTAACCATTTTCTTTTAGATAGCTACCCAAATGTTTTGTATAATCATTCATCTTAAATCCATGATGGGATAAACCTATTAAACCGTTATTATGTGCATACATTCCAGATAATAGAGATCCCCTACTAGGGCTACAAGTAGGACTAGCACTGTAAGCCTGTCTGAATAATATTGATTCTCTTGCGAATTTCTCAATATTTTCTGTTGGAACTTTGTAGCCATATGGTGAAATGTATCTTCCTGAATCATGGGTGTTAAAATAAATAATGTTCATCTGCTATACCTCCTATTTTAGTTGAATTATGTTTGATTAGTTATTAGTATATTAACATATTCGATACTTACTTTCAATATGAAAATATATTCAGTTTATTATACATTAGTGAAAATCAATCAGCTCTAATATATAGTCTAGATTGATTTTTTTCAATGAATCCTATTATCTTGTAAATACTTTTGTCAGAAAATATGTAATTACAATAATTGGGGTAGCTACTAAAAACAGTACTATGTTTTTATCTGAAATTGCTACAGATAATACACTGAGCAGCATAATGATAGTTAACAATTTAAAGAATATGCTTAGACGATTTTTAGTATTATTTTCAGATGTATCTTCATTATCATTAAGATTATTTTTTGGTATAGACTCAATCAATTTAGTTTTATCGGATAGAGCTTGTAGAACAAATTCTTTCTTACATTTTTCACATTGATATACAATAGTTCCAGCATATAAATCTACATCTTGATTGAATACCATACCATCTAATTGACTTTTTGTTTTGCCTTTAAATTCTTTCACTGTTCTTTTTGTTATTTTTTGTATTTCCACAATATGGACATTTCTTCTTTTTAAAGATATTTTTTATATCTTTTAGTTTAAAATTGTATTCTATCCTTTCCATTTTCATCCACCTTTGACTCTTTTATACCCATGCTTATTTATTATAGCATGAAAACATATTCAATTCTTATTATCACTTTTACTATTAATTATAAATAATGTTTATTATGATTTAAATTAATATGATATAATTTGTATATAGCTTAGGAGGTGTATTGACATGTATAAAAAAAATATTTTTCATTACTGTTGCTATGTGCTTATTTTTTCTTTTGTTATCCTTTTATTAACTCCTTTTATAACATGTTTGATGTATATTAAGTCTGGTGAAGATGTAATAGGATTTGGTGTAATGACTGGCTTTATTGCAATAGCTGGTATGTTTGTAAGTTTTATGGGAGCATATACACTATATAGGCAAGAACATCCTCTAAAAAATAATGACAGTAATGATGACCAAGAATTTTAATGACTAATTTTATCTGCTAAAATAATATCCCCTGGGGAGTAAACCTCAGGGTAAAATTTTCAATACATGTACAAAAAAATATTAAAAAACATATTTATAAACATTTGTTTGATTCATTAATAATATAATAGTAAAAAGAGGTTTTATAATGATGAACAAACAAAAATTTATTGCTATATTTTTTTCTTTAGTTTTTCTTATAATAAGTATAATACAATTAATAATTGGCAATTACTTTCCAGCAATCCTACTTAGTTTTGCTTCGTTATGTTTTTTTATAGCTTATAAACTTTTTTAATGTTGTTTTTTCCTAATATCCCATCTACCAATAAACTCACCTTTTTAATTTCACCTTGAATAGAACCATATGGTTGTAAATCTTTGTTATAAATTATTCCAGAAGCAAATCTTTTATTTATAAATTTGAAATATAATATAATGAAATGGTGGTGTATATTTAAAATAAACACCTCTTAAATAAGATTTCTACACTCTTTAAATATTTTTTCATCTAACTGAACCATTGTTTAAAACATGTAGTTAAGTATTTTTGACATCTTTAACTAATAATTCTATTTTTTTTATTCTGATTGTTCGACAACCAATTATTTGATTTATATTAAAATTTGATTATATTAAGCACAATATTACTCTATTAAATGATAGGTTAAAGTAATTTTAAGTAATTAATATACATTTTGCTACATTTTATTGAATGTTACATTGCGCAACGTTATAATAATTCAGAAAGGATTTGATACTATATGTTACCTCAGAGATTAAAAATTTTAAGAAAACAAAATAATTGGACACAATTAGTTACAGCTACCAAACTAAATATCCCAAGAGGAACTTACGCACATTATGAAATAGGAAAACGACAGCCAGACTATGGTACTTTAAGTAACATAGCTGATTTATATAATGTTTCTATTGATTATCTGATAGGTAGAACTGATAATTGTACTCCAATAGGTCAAGCAAAAAAAACGAAAGGAATCGATGAACAAATCAATGATTTACTTAAACAACTTGAAGAGAATGACACATTAAACAATGAATCTCTTGACGAAGAAACTAAAAGGATTTTAATTAAAATGTTAAATACTACTAAAGAAATAGTACAAAATACTAATAAACGAAATAATAATAGATTTATTTAGAATAAATATTAACTTATTTTATTTAATACATAGTACTATTAACTAAATATGAAAAAGCAGTTGGGTTATTAATCCACTGCTATTTTCATTACTAGAAATTAGTGATATATAAAAGATAAAAAATCTCTAATATAATATAAAATTGTCATTAAATGTATATTTTCCATATAAGTAATATGTTATAATTGAGTTAAGAAATTAGCTTATATTAAATTCATAAAACAGTATTATTATTTAGAAGGTATTTGAAAGGATTAATATTATGACTATATCACTGAAATCAAGAACAAAAGAGCATGTTAAAATTTATTGGGATAAAACACAGGATGAAGAAATTCAAAAATTATTCCCATTTAGTATAAAGTCTTTAGAAGAATCATTAAAATTATACGAAGAAACACTTAAAGAAGGGGCTTCAAGCTATGGAAAGGTTATTTATTGTAATGAAAAGTACATAGGGGATATCTGGTGTTATTGTATTGATGAAACTGATGAGAAAATGGCAATGTTAAGTATTGTAATCTTTGAAAAGGGTTTATGGGGAAAAGGCATTGCAACGGAAACCACTAAATTTTTTACCCAAGATGTTTTTAATAAATATAAGATAGATAAAATTGGAGCTTTTACCTACTCTTTCAATTATAGGTCACGGGGTTTGTTACAAAAATCTGGATTCTCTGAAATTGAAACATTTGTGGAAGATGGAATTGAGTCCGTTTATTATGAGTTAGTCATACCAAAAGCAAAATAATTATATTTTTTTAAAAGAAGGAATAAATCAATGAGAAATCCAAAGCAAATATTAGGTTTAGTTTTATTAGGTGTAATAATATTATTAACAAGTTATTTTTGTTATTTTGAATTTATCTATAGATCTGACTTAGTAACTTATTTTAATATTGATGCCCAAGATGTTACTAGTATTTGTATAATAGAGAATAAAATAGGTAATGGACAATTTGATGAAAATACACTAGACAAATATGAAATAGATTCTAAAGGAGAAATTATTAGAATAATAGATCAACTAGGAAACTTTACTGTTAAACAAAAAGTCTATAAACAATTTAAGTTTAATCATGGCTTATCTGTATCTGAAAAATATGATACTCTTACTAATTATATGATAATATTGGATTTACCTAATAATCATTATAATTTTCATATAAGTGGTGGTAGATGTATAAGTGCTAAAATGTTGAGCAAAGAAAAATCTTCAAAAGGCAGTATCCTTTTTGAAATTGTAGGTGAACCTTTTGATTTTTTTAATACCCTTCATAAAAAATAATGCTTAGTATAAATTATCATTATACAATTTAAGAGGGTAAATTTGATAATAACAAAATACAACTTCTAGTCAGTAAATATCTAACTAGAAATTGTATTTAATAATATTATTACTATTCTTTTTTATTTGTTTATCAGTTGGTTCATATAATTTATTTTTAATTTGAATCAGAATGTGAAATGTAGTTCATTATTTATATATTAATTATCTTCAACTTAAAATTTATTCGTTCCATTTTATTAGTGTAGGATAAGGATCTAGAATAGTTCGGTATTGCTGAATATTCCCATACTTACCCTCAGGATCTAATTTTAAATATCTTTTATATTTTTCTTGTCTCAAAGCTTCAGTAGACCATCCATAATGTTTTAAACGTATACTACATTGACATCCCTTTAGTCTATACAAATTACTTGGGAATCTTCCACAGTGCTGTGGTGTATTAATCCATTCATAATTAAAATTGGATTGATATCGCACTAGAAATGTTCGAAAATAATGATGAGCATGCCAATAAGCATCTTCTCTATAATAATCATTATTCCATAAATCGTACAATCTAAAATTATAATAATCAAAAGCGTCTTGATTTATTAAGTCTTGAATAACACTTACTATTTTATTTTCAAAGATTTCATCTGCATCTAAACATAATATCCAGTCAGGATTTGTACTTGTTGCCATATTCCATAATTTTGTTCTCACAGATATTTCGTTGTGAAACATTGATGTTTTATTTAAAGAAATCTGTAGTGGTATATTACTAAGTATTCCTTTACAAATATCAACTGTATTATCATCACTTGCATCATCTAAGATAACAGCATAATCTATATATTGTGATGCATGAGATAATACGTTCTCAAGAAATTTTCCAGCTTCATTTCGTACTAACATAGCTAACGTTATTTTATTATTGGTTACTTTACTTACTCTGCATTTACTTTCAAGAACATCTTTAATTGTATCACCTAGCAGGCTGGTACCTTTATCGTTATAGAAAAATAATGAATCTACTAACCAAATTTGCTGATACATTCTTAGGATTATTTTACAACTGTATTTACGAATACTATCAGCATTTTTAGTTTTAATAACAAAGTGAACATTGATATTAGCAGTATCATTATTAATATCTTCAATAGTTACAGAATTTGGTTCAGCACTACACCTAACTTTATTATTTTTTAAGTAATCAAGAATTTCATTATGCAATTTAGTATTTTTCGATATATTTCTAGGAGATAAATATTTAAATCCTTCAAAGCCTGTAGCAATTCTATAATCACAACTTAAATAGTCTTTTATAAAATTCTTGGCAATATTAATCACTTCAGTTTTTTGAGATAATAATACTCTATCTATTTTTTCTCTAAAATTCTCTTTATAGTGTACTAACCCTTCTAATTCACTCTCTCTATAAATATGATAAGCAGGATAGTTTGTATCTACATATAAATCAAAACCTAATGCAACTGCTTTTATTGAAAAGTGACGATCTTCCCCCCAAAATGATATGTTATATAGTTCATTATAATTTACCCCTGCAGCAATTGCTTTTTTACTTATTAATGTACATGCACCAAGTCCACCTACCTTGTAGACTCCTGGTACTTTAAGCTTTTCTAAAATCTCTTGAGCCTCATTATTTGCAATATCTTTCTGTTTAGTAAATGCATATTGATCATACATCCAAACTTGAGGTAACGCTTTCGAATCAGGTGTCCATTTGGTCCAAAATATTTCTGAAATAATATCTTTACCTGTAGAGATTAATTGCTTAAGTGTTTCAGTATGAAGATATAGATCAGAATCAATTAAAAATAAATAATCATAGTTGTGTTTATTACAATAATTGAGCATGCCATTTTTATAAGCTGCTACTTTTTTTATTAACTCATTATTCCATTGATGATTGATTGATGTGCATTGATAGTTTCCATAATGCACGCCACCATCTATTATGACTTCACAATTATCATTAGTCTTACTTATATTCTCTTTAAATTCATTAAGTAATTTGGAGGATTCTTTCAAATCATTATCATCAACAAAGTAAAAATCCAAAAGAATATTTTTACGATTAAGACCTTTCAAAGAAGCTAAAAACTCTTTTAGTATTTTAGGTTTTTGACGTATTGGACTTCCAATTAATACTTTAATCATGTTTAATATCCTTTCTAACCTATTTCCCTATATAGTATTTCTGCACCAAATAAATCAAAAGCATCTAATTCTTTTATTGAACGTAAGACTTCTTTTACAGCCATCTTTTTAAATCCAGTTTTGTAATAGAGTTTTGCAAGATATAGAAGTACATATCTAGACTCAATCATATTTAATATTTCTAAAAGTGTCTCAAACAGTTCAAATTCTTGAACCTTTAATAGTTCCTCAAATATAATCAGTGTATAAGATAATATTTCTTTGCTGTCTTCACTTTTTATACAAAGAGTTTCCTTCCCAATATATATGTTATACAATTGATTATAAATAGAGTAAACTGTTTCAGTAGACACATCCTTTATTTTATCAAGAATATTTCGTATATTATTTGATTGTTGAATGAGACGAATAATAAATATATATTTTAAAGCATCTATAGTTATATCATTATATTCCGTTAGACTAGACATTATGTTAAGTGCTTCTTTATATTTCTTTTGATAAAATAAGGTTTTACCAAGTAAAAAGAGGATACTATAGTTGTTAGGTTCCATCTCCTTAGCTTTTTCTAAATAACCTAATGCTAGATCGTACAAGCCTTCGTTTATAAGCAGTTTAGAAATTAGTAACAGATTTGGGAGATATTCTAAATTAATATAAGAAGTTAATTTATAGGTTACAAATTGTTTATTTTCATATTGTTTGTTTAGGATAGATGCTATTTTAGACATAGGTAGTTCAATGTTATAGGCATAGGTTAACATCTTTTCATAATAAGAATAAGCCTTTTCATAATCTTCAAATTGATAGTATATATCTCCTAATGCTTGTAAAGGTCTAACCGTATTGGCACCATTAATAAACTCTAATTCTATTGGTGGACTAACAATTTTAAGGCAGCTATTAAATGCATCAATAGCAAGTGTAAATCTTTTTAGTTTCATATATATCCATCCACGGATTAGCTCAAGGTCTACAAATTTTTCATATATTTTAAGCCCCTCTTCTATCCCTTGTAGTGCATCACTATATCTACCTAATTCATCAAGACACATTATTCGTCTAATTATAAGTTTTGAATAATATCCAGACGTAGTGACAACCTTTGCATAAACTTTATTATATAGTTCTAAAGCTTTTTCTTTTTTATCCATGGCATAATATTCATTTCCTAGATTAAATATATGAAAAGGATTATGGGGATCATTTTCTAATGCCTTTTCAATTATTGTTATATTTCTTTTTCTTTTATTTTTGTCTTTCGCTACATCAGTTAAGTAGCCATAGTGATATATCTTAATATCTTCTGATGAACAATTGTTGTAATCCATTTTTCCTTCAATAGGTGTAATTTGTTCGTGGATTGCACCACGAAACTTATATTTTTTATTATTCTTAAGCAGCCTTAGATTTAAATTAGTTATAATATTATTATTTTTAATTTTACCAGCATAGCTTAACGTCTTAAAATAATGAGCATCTTTTGAAGACGTGTTGACTAGTTGTATAAATTTAGAGTAATCTTCCTTAGCAAATTCATCATCACCATCCATAAGTAAAATCCAGTCTTTACTAGCGTATTTTAATGAGAAATTTCTTGCATTACTAAAATTATTATCCCAAGTATAATGAAGTATTTTTGCACCAAATTTCTTTGCAATGTCTACAGTACTATCTATAGAACCTGTATCAACGATAATCATTTCATCTACTAATTCTTTAACACTTTCTAGACATTTTACAAGATATTTCTCTTCATTTTTAACAATCATGCATAAGCTAACTGTCTTATTTCTATTCATACTACTGACACATGGATTTCAAATTCTTAATAAGAAACCCATGTGTTGACACCACCTTTTTCTATTTTTAAATATTTCTATAACTTACCAAGCAGTAAGAATTTGAGAAGAGCGGCTTTCGTCACATAATTTCTTTCTGCATTATACATGTGAATTATAATAGGCACTAAACGAACAAGCAGCACCACTTGTCTCATAAAATAACCTAGTATATTGCATAAATTTTTCTGCAACCAAAACTGCTTTTTCACCTGAACTAATTGCAACTTGAGCTCTATCATCCATAAAATAACTATCTGTTGTAGTAGGACTAATTTGTAAATTCACAGATATTGTATTATCTCCTGTATTAAAAATATAGAATGAGTACATACTTTGTTCTGATGTATTAAATTCTAGTATACCTGCTGAATCAACAACATCCTCTAACTCAATTGATGATTCAGTAAAAAGTCTTGAACCTAGTTGTATATTTAATTCTTCTGCTGTTACTGTTACTGTTCCAAATACTGTTACACTATCTGTTGCACCTGATAAATCTCTTATGTCTAGGTTTTCCGCTGTTACTGTTACTGTTCCAAACACTGTTACACTATCTGTTGCACCTGATAAATCTCTTATATCTAGGTTCTCTGCTGTTACTGTTACTGTTCCAAATACTGTTACACTATCTGTTGCACCTGATAAATCTCTTATATCTAGATTCTCTGCTGTTACTGTTACTGTTCCAAATACTGTTACACTATCTGTTGCACCTGATAAATCTCTTATATCTAAATTCTCAGCTGTTACTGTTACTGTTCCAGGGATTACCACTTGTAATTTACCAGTATCATCTGTAAGAAGTTTTCTAGTATTAGAACTTTCATCTACACCATTTACCATTACTTGCAACTCACTGGCTGTACCATTAAACACTAAATTATTAGGCATACTTTTCACCTCCTTTCAATGCAACCAAACATGTCTTATATTTGTGCCTGATACCATATCTTAACTTTTGAAAAGTTGTTATGCTCTTTTATTTTTAACATAATTCTCGTATATTTTGCATACATTCTAGGAATTAGCCCCATAATTTCTCCTGGATTTAGGATAATATTGTTATTTTCACTAAAGAAATTCTTACAATCTGGACTTATTTGAATAGTTGCTTCTATCTTAGAACACCCTAAATTCTTTATAATATAAGTTACTGTTTTTGTTAAAGAAGTATTTCTTGGTTCGGAATGATATTTATTGAGACCATTTAACAATATAACTTCTTCTTCATTAATAAACTTTGTAGATGTTTCACAGATATCTAGCAATATATATTTGATGATTATCTCAGGTTGACAAGGTAATTTATCAAGAACTTGAACATAATCTTTTTTGCTTTCATTATTTTTTATAATAACCCCTTTATTGCAAACTTCATTATTATGCCATTTCTTTGCAATAGCTGTTATATCAAATATTTGTCTTCCTACATGGTTATTTGTTCCCTTTTCAATTAAACAAGCACTTAATGAAGTTTTATAAAACCAAACTACAGAATCATCCAACCAATCATCAAGAAAACTATAGCACGCAAAATGATTCTTACTATGTTTGCTCGTATAGTAATAATTAAATTTTAATATGGCTTCTGTAATAATTGAAGATTCAGGAAGTTGAAAATTAGAACATCGTAGCCATAACCTATAAATATGATCGGAATCATATTTACCAATATACATTGGAAAGCTTTCACTTGTCCTATTTTGGTTTAATTCGATTTGTTTCATATATAATTGTGGTTGAATTACGTGTTCATTCAACATAAATTCTCCTACATTCATAATATATTCTTCTCTATATACTATGATAAATTTTTCAAAAGGTGATACTAGTGATAGTTAATATAAATCATCATCTTGTTGATAAAAAAATACAATTTCTAGTCATTTAATATCTGATTAAAAATTGTATCTAACAATAATATGTATCTATTCTTTTTTTATATTTCCAATGTGATCCATATAATAATCATCTCCTTACTATATATCCTTATGCTTCTAGTTACGATAAATTATATCTTTTTAGTTTTGATTAACTAACATATCATACTATAAATGGTGAAATTATATATTTTGAAGAGAATAGTTTCTAGTTTCAATGGTAGAATTAATTCTTAAATATAAAAGATTTTCTTAATCAAGCTTTATCCTAAAAAATTGATATTTACCATTATTCGTGTTACAATATTTTAAATATTAGGAGGTGTTTTAATGACTGGTACTTTCATAGCCTTATTCTGTGGTATTATTGGGGCAGTTTTATGTTTTCTAGCCTACAATCAAACTAAAAAGAATAATAAATAAGTGTCCTGATTGGACATTTTTTGTTAACATCATAACCTGCTCTCCAGATAGCCAACAGAGTATTAATTGTATCGTCATTCTAAATATATGCTACCGATTATCACATTAGGCAAAGTATTTAGTTCATATTCTCCTACTCATTGTAATATAGCATTCTTTCCTTTAGTGTTTTTTACCCTCTATTATCTTTAAAAACAACCAGTTTTTCTACCTATAATTCTATAACTAAATCTTTATAAATCTGTTTAATTCCATAGTCTATATTATATCTTATTTTATTTCTGACTCTAGTAAAACCTTATTCTACAAAAACAATCTTTCTTGACAAAATGCATGATTTATGGGATGGAAATTCATAAATTAATGTTAATTACTTTTTGATAATATTTTATTTATAGATTAATTATTAAATAATAACTTTTATTATTCATAATGCACTATATTGGTGGCTTGTCTAAAGCTATTGATTTTTCACAATAAAAAGCAGGTATCTATTTTTTAGAGCTTTATAATATATAAATACTTGAATAATAACTTCTTTCATTCTGTAGTTTTAAAATATATTTATACTATAAATAAGAAAATACAATTTCTAGTCAGTTAATACCTAACCAGAAATTGTATTAATAATAATATGTATCTATTCTTTTTTTATTTGTTTACCAGTGTGGTCCATATAATAATCGTCTCTAATGATTAATTCTGATATAGGAACAATTTCATAGCCTTTTTCTTTTAAAGCATCTAATATTGGTCTTAATGCTTCTGGTGTATATTTAGCATCGTTATGGAAAAGTATTATGGAACCATTTGATAAGTGTTTATTTTGAACAACTGTTTTTATTTCGTGGTCTACCCCATATTCCTTCCAATCTAAACTATCCTCGCTAGTTATAAAATGACAAAAGTATTTTTATAAAGAGAATACTATTCGTATTCCCTCTAAACTAAGCATTATCTTAAGTACTCTTTAACTTTAAACCATATTATTTATTACTAATAAGATACTATTATGATATTTAAAAATCTCCATATAAATCTTGAATATTTATATTAGTATCTCCTTTGATAAGGCAATATAAAAATCTTGAAAACATTTCTGCTTTTTTAGTAGATAATATACGTCCTCCTTTATCATGGGCTATTTCAATGATAGCATTCCAATTTTCTGACTTAATTATTTCTATAAGTTCTTTTTCTAAAGCAACTACATATTTCTCTATTTCAATATCCTTGAACTCTTTAACAAGTTTTTCTATTTCATCATAATCTGCACTCATATTGAAATAGCAATCAAAAAAATATTCGATTGTCTTCATTGTTTACCTCCTCATATCTATTTAACTACTGGAAAAGACGTAATAATTCTAAATCCCAGTTCTTGAGTTGCATCTTTTACTAATACAACTTTTGATTTAGTTAAATTATATATTACAGTTTTTTTATCAGATAAAACCCCTTTTCCTATTGGGTTATTGTGTATAACTTCAAATGTTTTTTTAGCTTTATTAGAATTTGATAACCAGTCTGCAATTTCATCAGCATTTTTTCTTAAATTTTCCTGTACAGCTTTTATTGCAGTACTCTTATTTATAAAGCTTGTTGCAGCCTCCACGTTTTCTTTAATAGCTCTTTTAATAAGTTCTTGATTAGTTCTTGATACATGCTTCTTTAAAGTATGTCCACCAGCTGATTCCATTATATCAAGAATATCATTACCTACTTTTCTAATTGAATTAGCTAGCTTCTTACTACTTTTAATACCATCAATGATCTCATCTGTCTTATCAATATTTTTAATTAAATCACTAGATTTATTAACTCCTTTTACTAATGTACCAACTTCATCAGTATACTTTAGAGCCCCAACAAATGGTAATAATGCTGCCATATCTAATGCAGTTTGTCCAACATGTCCCCAAGACCATTCCCATTTATGGAAATCACATACTATATCTCTTATATCCATTGGTACATCTAAGCCTAAGATACCCAACCCTATCTGACCACCTGTACCTAATAGAGTAACTTCATCTGTATAATTCCCCTTAATTATTTGTTCACCTGAACGTTTTAAGTAATCAAGCACGCCTTTTTTTGGTTTATTATTAGAATAATCTATATCATCCCAAGTTGGCCAATCTCCTCTTGTTTCAAGATATGTCTTTGTATCGTATGTATAATACATATAGGGATCAGGTTGGAGATAATCGTTTACAATGACAAAATTACTATTATTATCATTATAATAGGGTAAAGGTTCATTATTAACTTTTTCATTAGAGTTAGTAAAAAAATCAACTAAATGTTTTATCCCAGATTTTAATTTGTTACTGAACCGTTCAAAAAAGCTTTCTTCTTTTTTCATAATTGGTAAGGGTGTATTGGGATCATTAGTATAATAATTATCAGTAATTTCTAGTGAAAGCTCATTAAATTCTAACTCAAGTTTAATTTCAGTTTCATGATATACCTTTCCTGTTTCCTTTAAGAAATCACCAGTTTTATATAACTGTGATTCAATACTATCTAGGTCTTTATAAAGTTTTTTTAATTCATAGTCTATATTATGTCTATATTTTATGTCTGAATCTAGCGAATTACTTATTCTAAAAAGACAATCCTTTGTATTTTCTATTCTAGAAGCCATACTCTTCAATTGACTTTCTTTTTGGGTTAATTCTTCTGATTTAATAGAAATAGTATGCATTTCATCACTCCTTTATATTAGCATAAGCATTTAAGTAATTCTAGAATTAATATAAACTAAAATAAATTATATCTTATAAAGAATATGATAAGTATAACTTATAAAAATTTCAACAAATCCTGACGAAATGCACGATTTATGGGATGAAATGCATAAATCAATGATTTTTATTACTTTTTGGTAATATTTAATGATTGGATTAATTATTAAATATTAGTATTAAAACATATTCTATTGTGGCTTGTCCAAAGCAGTTGACTTACCAAAATAAAAAGCTACTACCATAAGTATTACGCTATAAGATTTATCTGCATCAATACTACCAGTAATGCTTAATACGATAAATAATATAACAACTAATATAGCTATTATTTTTCTTACCTCTAATAATGAAGTTAATTTTTCTTTCATTATAAACACACCTTTCTTATAACAATTTTTCTAGATTATATTTTTTAACCAGGTAATGCTCCATTCTATCCAAGAAAACCATTAATTGCTCTTCAGTCACTATGTTCTTAGCCCCTTTACCGTCATTAACTCCTTCAATCCTGAACTTATTCCACGCATCTCTAGCCCAAGTTGAAACATCTTCTGTATTAAAACAATCTAGATAATATTTACCGTAGCGTTGTTGATAACGCTTCTGTAGAACCTCCGATATTCTACTCCTATCTATTATGATTTTGCCTACATAGACACCTTCTACATATTTACCGTTTTTATAACACCCTAGTATGTTAACTATTTTGTCAAAATCTTCTTTTTTTACGGTTTGACAACCTGTACTATTAGCCCATGTATCACTGTCATTAACACTTCTATTATGTAGATTAATACCACTAGAAATACTTTTATATTCTATATAATCTTTACTGTTTCGGATTACTGGTACACTTTCCCCTCCCTTTTCCAGTTCAAAAGCTTTTATGCGTTTACTTCCATGTAACTTAGTAAACAATGAATATATTCCTGCACAGACAGTAGGAGTTTTAGATCCACTATTAAACCTACCCATTGTATCCATTGGAATGTCAGGCAATGTGCTTGCGTTTTTAGTAAGAAATATTAATTCTCCATTCTTAAATATTCCTAACGCTGCACCCATTCTTCCTAGTGGATGTAATTTTATCGCCAAACTATTTGGTTTTCCTTCATAATCTCCAGTCCTTCTGCCAAGATTGTAACAAACTTTTCTTGTTTTAATTTCGGGAATTTTACTAAATATGAATTATATAATTCTATGATTGCTTTCATCAAAACACCCTTTCTAATTTATAGCCATAAAAATAGCCAGTAACGTATTAATTAATGCTACCAGCCATGCTATGTACTCTCTATAATTCTTTTTGTTATCATTTCTATTTTCTAAGCTTTGTAACCTATTATCAAACTTATCTATTTTATCTCTTAATCCGTTATAATCTCTAATAAGCGTTTTAGTTTCTGTCATTTCCTTAGTCAAATCACCTATTTCTTTTGTTACTTTGGCTAATGCTTCATAAAATTCTTTTTGACTTACAGATTCGCTCATTAGTTACCTCCTTCTGTTTCTTTAGATAAGTTTAATAACATATTATATTCTTCTTCTGAAATAATCTCTAAAGCCCATTCTTTAGGTACATTCACAGGAAATCTCTCTTCCAGTCCTTCGTTCCTATAAAGTTTATTCCAGTAGTATACATTCGCCAATACTCTCGCCTTATGCATTATACATATATAGGTCGCTCGTTTATTTGCAGTTCCAAATTTATCGTAGTTGTATGCACTGCACCAAGCACAGCCTGTAGCTATTGGACAATTAAAGCATTCATCTGTTGACTGGCTTCTTCTCGTAATGCATTTTAAACATTCTAAATTTTTCTTTTGTTCTTCACTTTCACCTATACCACTAACTATGTCACCTATTGTTATTGGTTCTTCCTTTTCTAAACAAAATTTCATATATCTAAGGCAAGGATATATAATACCTTCACCATCTATTGCTAACATTTTACCAGTGCCACCACACCAATTTTGATTATCTTCTGGTGACATGGCATATCCTATATCTGGGTCAAACAATGTACATGTATGTTTAGTGTATAATTTAGTACTAATCATATAATCAGCTAGTTCTTTTAATTCATGATAAAATATTTTTGCATGACTAACATTCCAACCTTCTTCAAATATACAATTAGAAAATATACTTATTACACCAATACTGAATAAGTGTAAAATTGCTTCCTTAAGGTAAGAGATATTCTCAGGAGCTAATGTTAACTTAGTAGATGCATACGGAAACCTCTTCAACTCTGCAAGAAATGCTTTTTCTACAATATCGTAACTTCCTGCCCCATTAGGGAATAGTCTGCATTTATCATGCAATTCTTTATTACCGTCTATTGTGATACTTAGACTCAACCTTTCCTGATATTTTTTTATGAATGCTTGGACATCTGGTTCAAAGTACAATGTTCCATTGGTTGATATTGATATCATATGGTGTAAAGCCCATCTGTGGTTAAGCTTCAAAGCCTTATACCTAAAATAATCAACTATGTATTCCATCAATTCTATTTCCAATAATGGTTCTCCACCTATAAAATCAAGTACTATTGCTTGCGCATTCGTTCCTGATATATTATTACCTTTCATATCTTCATTAAATAATGTATCGATGGTCTGCCTAGCTATATCCTTAGTCATGGGTCTATCTTCATTTTTTTTGTATTCATAACAATATGTACATCTTAGGTTGCATTGTTCTGTGACTACAAATGTTATAACTTTAACAGCAATATCTGTACCACATTTTTCTGGATACATTTGATGAAATGCGTCCTGATAATTTGGTAAGTATTTTTGTATCATTTACAAGCCTCCTTTATATAGAGGGTGTTACAATTAAATTCTACCTGTGCCTGATATTTGTTTGATGTAAATTCAGGTGCATACTGTAAACATAATTCATTAAGTGCCAAATTGAATATATTAGAAGCTTTTATGTACTGATTCTTAATGGATTGGAACATTTTTGCATCAAATTTATCATCTAGATCGCTAACAATCGTTTTGATTAATGATTGTAATCCTGTCATCTCATAATATAATTTTTGTATGTATATAGACTGATTCTCTTTAATCTCTATTGATTTTACTGTTTTCATTATAATTCCTCCTTATATTTTGTTTTTAATAGAGTAGAGCACTCTATTATCTCATCCATATAAGCATCTGGGCGAGATAGATATATGTTTAATAGTTGCCTATAATATACTGCTTCTATCTCCGAGTCATTGATAGGTTTATCATTAATACAAGCTCTAAGCATTCCGATTTTTTTGCTAATTTCTATATCATCTTTTTCTAATTCTCTACTTATGCTCAAAAAGTCAACAACGAAATCAAGATTAAAATTATACAATGGTTGAATTTTACTTATTATTGGAATCAATAAAGCCTTTATTTCATCTATAGATTTATCCTTTAGTATAATATATTTAGAAGTTACAGTAAGAATATTTCTCTTTATCTTTGTTTTTTCTATCTTAGATAAAATATCCAACTTTTCTCTTAATTTATTTATGTTTTCATTTGAAATTGCATTATTTTGTTGTATGTCTATTAATATATCTGATTCTATTAATAAAATACTTGTATCACTCATCTATATCCCTTCCTTCTTGCATTTAATTACTGCTTCTGCAAACACCTGTACACCCTCCGGAACAACTACCACTGCAACTACCACCTACTCTTGTACAATTGCCTGAACACCCATTTCTACAGTTACCACCACAATTTGCCGTACATCCACCACTACAACCACTACATGAACTACTGCATCCACCACTACAACCGCTGCAACTTGTACACCCACCACTACAATTATTAGAACAGGAACTGCCACAACCAGAACATCCAGAACATCCTCCTGAACAGCTACTACAACCAGAGCATCCTGTACAGCTTGAACAACCACCCGAGCAACTACCTGTACAGGTAGTTGTACATGCTGATACGCACATACCAGTACAAGCACTATTGCAATCATTTCCTGACCTAGCCCCTCTTGGCTGAGCTTCAAATACTGTCTGTTTAGCATCAAGAACAGTCATTTCCTGTATAATACCATCCGCTTGTTTTGATGGTATTCCAGAAGGATTAATTTTACTCTGTAGGTCTCTAATCTTAGAATAATGCTCTACATCAAGCGTTTTATCTTTAGATGGCTGCTCACTATAATCGTACTGACTTTCACCATAACTTGTTAAACTTCCGTACCCATTTCTACGTTTCATTTCCGCCTTTACCCTATTCTTCAGTACAATAAAATCATTGGCATTGTAAGGATTTTCTTTTTCAAAAGACAAACTTCATCACTCCCTATATACTAAAAACGCCAAGTGCTGTTAATGTTACAGATATACTATCTAAACATACTTCAAATGCACTTGATTGTTTTAATAGTGTTAATTGTATTTTTAATTCGTTATCAGCTGCTTTGGGTCCCTGATACTCAAAAGGAATATAAAAGCTTTTGTATGTACTAGTATCCTTAAATTCATTAGCTTTTACGTTCCTACTTCCAATAACTGAATATGACTCTCCGTTCTTCTTACTAACCTCAACTTTAATTACATCAGTATTTAGTGACTTATTGGCACTTTTTAGTCTTACTATTAGTGTGTATTTGTTAAATCTCAATTTATTAATTAAAATGTATGCTAAGGTAATATTTGAACTTGTAGAAGTATCAGCATAACAGCATTTATTATCCCAGCAAAGATTATCTGTTTTTTTACTACCTACTAACTCTATAGAAGATGCTTCTATGTGAAAACTGCTTACTTCTAACTGTTGACTTACCTGTGTCGCTGTATCTTGAATAAGTTGTTTGACTTCTGCTAATGCACCTTCAACATTATTGGATTCAAAATTATTGCCTGTATCAGTTATATTTATCATAGATGCAGAGTGATTATCAGGATGTATGTAGTTATTTGCATTTCCTTCTATCCCTGCTAACTTATCCTTTTCCTCCAAACTATAATCCTCAGTACTCAGCCCTTTCCCACTAACCTTAACAACTCTATTATTAACCTTATCATTAACCTGTTTCACAGCCTTGGAACTAGCAGCGACCTCACTACTATCTGAAGCAATACTATCACTAATCCCTCTATTAACTTGTGCCCCTTCTTCAATCCCTGCTAACTTATTCTTTTCATCTGTACTATAATTCTCATCACTAAGTCCCTTACCCTCAACCTTACTAACTTTACTCTCAACATCTTTCTTAGAAGCAAATATTAGACTCTCATCAATAGCAGCTGTAACATTCTCTGCTTGACCTACAATAACAACAACATCAATATTCTTCTCAACAATATCTGTACCAGCTACAGGAATATACTCAGCATTACTTCTTGCATTTGCATAGCAATATAATATTTCTCCTTCGTCAGGATCCTCTGCAAAAACTCCAATCTCTCTGAAATAAAATCCTTCTTGCAGCTCTTTATTAGTAATAATAGTTCTAATAGTGACTTGATTCCCATTCCTACGTATATTGCTTATATTCAAGACATGTAATGTATTCTTAAGATCATTCATATCCAAGATTGAACTACTGCCAATCTCACCGTCACCAATCTTCACATTAGTATAATTAAGGGTAACTCCTGTCTGTGCCTTAACCTGTAGGTTTCTACCCTTATTAGTTAGTATAAGACCTCCAAAACTCAAAATACCACCTTCTTTCAATTAACTTGATGTAACACCATGAAGTCACCAGTATGTACAATAGCTCCAATAGTTAAACTCATATTGTTGGTTTTACGGATGATGATGTTATTTAAGTGAGACCTGCTATTCTTAACACTATTTAATGCCAGTTGAAAATCATTAGCCTTAGTGTTGGTTACGTCAGCATTAGTTGTTACAACATTAAAAGTATAAGGCTCACCATTATATTCAAACCATTCTTCAATATAACCATCACCAAAAACAGTAGTTATCAATTCCTCTACACTAGAAGGTGTACCCTTTTTCTTATGCCATCTTATAGAATTCCTATTCAGTTCTATTTTCTTACTAATCTCCAAACTAGTATCATAAAAATCAACATGATATTGCCAAGCAAGATAATCAAGCATTTCATCATCCAACGATTCCATATTTTGTATGTAACTCAACATGGGTATAACAGAATTGATGTCTTTTATCTCTTCATCTAATGCTTTACACATTGTTACAACATTCTTATCTTCTCTCAGATGGTTAGGTAAAAGGTTCAAAAGTGACACTTGGGATAGATTAATCATCTTCAAAACCTCCAAATTTGATATTTACATTATTATCTATAGCAACTTGGTCATTAGCAATAACCTTATATACAGGTGAATTCACTTCCACTCTAAGAGCACCCTCATTAATAACATTTGCTATCAATCTGGAAGGATTGATATTAAGACCTAACTTACTCTTTTGCCACTTGATATAATCAGCTATTGCATCATTGACCTTAGAACTAATTTCATCCTTTTGAGCACTATTACTATTATGAATATAATAAGTTACATCTAGATCATAATTAATTACCCTTGGTGTAGTTACAATAACCTTATCTGTTAATGGTCTTATTCTCTTATCATTACAGATGCTATAGACTTTCGAAATGACTTCCTCACTTGGCAGCACTCCATTATTAAGCAGTGGTTTAATAGTAACCTCTCCTGGGTTAACTGAATAAACAGCAACATCAATAATATTTGCATCAGCTGTCTTAGCCCAATACTTATAACCACCTTCAGGACCTGCTGTACTAAAACTCTCTGGTGAATTTCTTATCCTATCTCTATAGATATCATCAGATTCAACCTCATTACCACCACCAGATATCGTTGTATTAGATACGCTTCTGAAATATGGGAAACCATCAACAATGTTGTTTATCTGTCCCACCAAGAAGTCATTACCAATGGTACCTTTGCTAAGACAAGTAGCTTTTACCTCTACAAAAGTGCTACCAGGTTCTATGATAACCTCTTCATCAGTTGCAAAAAAAAGAGAACCATCAGGAGTTACCCTAGTTCCCTTTTTGATTATTACTCTAATATCTAGAATCTTACTAATGGCAAACTTCAATATAGTTGCAGCAGCTGTAGCTTCCGACCGAATAACATTGGAAAACTTACCTAACTCATCTAAGCTATTACCCTGGGCAAATCTAAGAAGGTTAGCTTTACAGGCTTGGTCTATTACAACTCTTTGCTGTATAATAATATTAGCTAGAGTTAAGAGAAATTGTTTCCTTGGGTCACCGGGATATAATTTTTCTCCACTAATCTTTTCAAACAATCCTATAATGTTATCAATAATATCTTGCGGATCCTTATTAACAAAATCAAACATTGATATCTAACCTCACTCTCGGTACTAGTACACCGTCTTTTCCTTCATCATACACAATATCTACAACTTTTACTCTTGGCTCATTATCATTAATCAGATCAATTATCTCAGATGTAAGAATAGCCTTAGCAACCTCACTAGTTTTATCAATAGCAGTACCAGTCAACCCTTGTCCTCTATTAAGTGGAACAGTTGATTTTAATGTCCTTAAGAGATTACTTACATTCTGTATAATCTCTTCCTTGGTTGATGGGTCAAAATTAATTTCTCTTGTATTACTTGTTACTTCAATCATAATATCACCTAACAAATTCCTTAAGGGTCACACTAACCTTAGCTTGTAGTAATCTTCCCTTATTATCAATATTAGTCCAACTCTCACTCATTGAACTTATGTACCATTTATGTTTTCCTATACGTTTACCACCAATGATTAGAAACTCTGTCTTTCCTTTATCTCTCATCTCATTAAGCAGTTCAATATTTTCTCTTGGCTTAACTCCTTTGAAGATATCCAAAAACATGGAAAAACTGATTGTCTCTAACTCAGTACCTTTGAACTTTTGCTTTGGTTTGCCACCTATCACTTCTTGGCTATCCCATACAGCAGAACCACTCTTCTCAAATTCATCAAAAGTCTTCACATGATCTGATGAAACACTAAAAACTACTTTACCAAATGTTCCAATCAATTATCCCACCCCTTGAAAGTTCCTATACAGAAGCCTTTACTACCAACCATTATACAAACAACATCATCTCCAATGTCAACTAGCATATTATCTTTCATACAGTCTTTGTACTGAAAAACAAGAGGTAGATAATCTGTAATACGATTACTATTGATGATAACCTGAACCCTATAATTAACTCTGTCTATATTTTGCACCTTACCAGTTACTAACTCCACTAGATCACTCCCTTAATACCTCTTACTTGCAATTTTGTATATGGTTCCTTTCCATAGTGATGAACCGCTGATGCAATCGTGTACTTACCATTAAAACTATAGAAATCACTTAATCCTATGTTAAGAGCAGCACATAACTTGATGTCATAACCTAATCTTACATACCCTCTAGTTTCATTACCATTAATAGCTGCTAAAAAGTGTTTTGAGTAGCGTTCTGCCTCTGCAAGAGATTCTATATCTCTAACAACATTCAACATAGCTCCCTCATCAGCTTTCTTATAACTATACTTGATATTACCTATGACATCTTTAATGTTACATCCAATATAATTAACTTTATCAGAACAACTTTTCAGATTATATCTATATACATCTGATTTATTAATGGTACGAATCACATTCTTTGACCAATACCTTGATTTATCATACATAACAATCTGTTTATCAGCTAATTTCAATCCAATACCTTCCTTGTAGCATAACTCATTTAGATAATCAAAATCAGTCTTATCCACTTGCTGACACATTTTATAACCATAATCATAACAATCCATGATTATTTTAAAACCATATCTACTACTAATATCCTCAGCTATCTGAGACAATCTAGTATTCTGCCATGTGTTGGTTCTTAACTCTTTTGCATCCAGTGGAATAGATACACCTTTTATAGTTATCTCATCAGGTGGTCCATCAACCTCTATTTCATCTATAAACATAGTTCCACAACTAACCTTATCAAGGATAACTTTTATCTCTTGACCTTTATCCGGCTGCCAATCCAAGTTCCAGATGCCAGTATTATTCTCAAAAGTAACTTCTATACTGTCAGCTTTCCCTGTAGCATGTTCTGTATAGACTATTGACTTAAGACTGCCACTCAAGTATTTAGTTATATCATAATTATCAATAAGAACCTTATACATTAG
This sequence comes from Vallitalea maricola, assembly GCF_036985595.1. Classification (NCBI taxonomy): domain Bacteria; kingdom Bacillati; phylum Bacillota; class Clostridia; order Lachnospirales; family Vallitaleaceae; genus Vallitalea; species Vallitalea maricola. Next base: position 61,050 of record NZ_BTPU01000067.1, read on the forward strand.
CTCACCTTCCAAGGGGGCAACTGACTTATTTTATCCTCTGGTAACGTAGGAACTATTAATTCTATGTTAGCTGAAAAAACAACTACATGGATATACAACGGATTAGCGTCCATTAATATATCCATGTATTTCTCATCACCATATACTTTATAAGAAATCATGTCCCAAGTATCACCTTGGATAGTAATATAATTATGCATAAGATTCACGTCCTTTGTCATCCTCATATCGTTCTATCATTTCTTTGAATTTCTCATAAAGAGTTAGCATCTCTTTTCTAACCTCTTGACTTGTATTTCCTTGTACCTTAGGAGCAAATACATAAGTGTTACCATTCTTTTGATTTAGCAACCCAAGTTTCTCACCTGTTTGTTTCCACAACATAATTGAACGAGGATTATTCTTCTTAATAGGTATAACCGACTCTGTACCTGCTTCACCTGCAATAGATGGACCATTGGTAAAACCACCTCTCGCTAGTAAAGGTAACTTAGGAATATTAACCTTGAAATCCTTACCTCCAATAAAAGGTACCCAATCAGGAATCTTGAACCCAATCTTATTAATACCATTAATGGCACCGTTAATGATGGATATAACTACATTAAGTGGAGTCTTGACAAGTCCTCCTAGAGATTCAAATATACCTCCGAAGATATCTTTTATTCCACCCCAGGCTTTCGACCAATTACCTGTGAATACTCCTGTAATAAAATCAATGATACCACCAAATGTTGTTAATAGTCCTCCTATAACAGATTTAATACCACCAATAACATTAGTAACAAGAAATCCTACAGCTGGCATCACGAATTTTACTACTGCCAAGAAAGCATCAAACACAGGTTTTAATGCTATGACTAATTGACCTATCTTGCCAAATACAGCTCCTGCCTTATTCGCTAGATAAGAAAAAACATTGATGACTTGTGGAATAATACTCTTAGCTATGAAACCAAATACTTTATTGAATATGGGTAGTAGATTCTCAACTAAATAGCCGATTATCTTCATAAATATGGGATATATCTTCTGAAAACAATTATCAATGCTTCTAACCATCTTACCTACTACTGGGATAATCTTTTTACCTGCTTCAACAAAATTATTTATGAATACTTGGATATGAGGTCTAATCTTATTGAAAATACCTGCCATAGAAGCAATCATATTTTTTCCTAATTGTAATCTACGCTCAAAAGTCTCTTTGAACTCCTTCTTAAAAACATTGATGATAGGCATTACAATCTGCTTAGTTTTATTAAAAGCTTTTACAGCTACATTTTTGAATGTGTTAATGTACTGTCCAACTTTCTTTATGTATGGTCCTGACTTACTAGAAAAGTTCACAATGTAGTCGGCTGCCTTTTCAATAACTGGTAACAACTTCTCACCTATGGAAATCATTGCAACATTACCTAATTGTTTCAACCTGTCTATTGGGTCTTTTTTGATTAAGAAGGCTTTTTCTGTTGCTCCTGCTGCTTTATTCATTGCTAAGGTTTTCTGCGTAAAATTCTCTGCCTGTGCTCCTGTCAAAGCTAGAACAGCATTCTTGGCTTCAACACTTCCAAAAAGATTAGCAAAAGCAACTTCATTACCATTAACATGATCTTTTAATTTACCTAATATTGTCCCCAATCCTTCTGTCTGCATTGCAGTAGCTGCGTTCTTATAACCTAGACTCTTGATAGCTTTTTCCATATCTGCTGACGGTTTTAAGAATGCTTGAAAAGTAGATTTTAATTGAGTAGATACCTCAGCTGTATTACCAGTAACACCAGTTAATGTAGCCATAGCACCAAATAACTCTTCCTGTTTTACTTTCAATGTACCTGCCAGTGGAACAACTTTACCCATGTTAGAAGCTAACTCAGGGAACTCTGTCTGACCTAACTTAACTGTCATAAAAGCTAGGTCAGAAGCCTTTTCCATTGCTTTCAAACTAGTATCTCCATAACCTTTTGTTATTCCTGATAAAAGATTGATTGAATCCTTGACCTCTGCGTTTCCTGCTATAGCACCTTTTGAAGCAACTTTCAATCTTTCCATTGAATCAGCTTGGTCACCAAATGCCGATACTGTCTGGTATGCTCCCTTAGTCAATAGATTGGTTGAAACTCCAAGATTAACAGCTAGTTTCTTAACATCCTTTGACATATTATTAATCTTTTTATCAACATTACCATCTAATAGAGTAGCAACATCCTCCATCTCATCCTTGAACTCTCTAGATTTCTTAATTGTTCCTGTCAATCCCTTTATACCTGCAAATGCAGCTCCTAGACCTCCAAGACTTTTGACTATTCCTGAACAAGCACCTCTAATCATTTTATTATTGTTCTTCATTAGAGAACTAGATTTACTTATATTCTTATTAAGTTTAGTCACACTCTTAGAGGCATGAGTAAAATTTTTATTAAACTTACTACCTAATTCAGCACCGAGAATAAATCCAACCTTAAACGTTGTAGACATATTATTCCCTCATTTCTTTCATAAGCTCTATAATGCAGTCATCCCAATCATTCCAATCTTCAAGTGGAGTATTCATGATGAACTCAACACTCAACGTTCCTGAAGAATAATAGGACATTTCTAGAGCTTTCTTCCTTAAAAATTTGGAAGTAGATTTTATTCCTCTTCTTCCAAGTCTTCCATTAAAAAAGTCTGTGCTTTGACCGTCGCTCTCGTAAAATCTTTTGCATAGAATTTCATGACAGCATCAACACTTATACCTGATGCTTTTGCAAATATTATGGCTTGATAGATCTTAGAAGTCTCCATCATCATAAGTGCATTGTTAAGTGATTGTGCTTCCTTCTCAGCTGCAATGATATCTTGCCCTGTCAGTTTATCAAAATCCACTTTTAACTCTTTATAATCAATATCTTCAAATTTTATAGGTTTCTTCAATACGAATTTTTCTTCCATTTTCTTTTACCTCCTAGATTAATATCTATAATCCTAATGCCTTTTGAATTTCTTCTCCATAATCTGTACCATTGATAAAAAATACATAGTTGAATTTATCAATCTCCAGTATTCTCTCACCGTCTATGTATATTTTAAGATAGGTTACTTCCAACTCTAAGGCACTATCTGTCATAGCAGCCACTTCCAACTTACCAAGGTCAACTTTCTTAGGTACCGCTCTAGTGACAATCTTGACTGGCTGCATCTTATAAGAACCAATACTCGAATCAAATACTTGTTGTGCTGCTCTTAGTTCTAATGCATGTGCCTTAGGTTTGAGCAAATTAATAGCACCCTTTTCAACTGTTTTAAAATTGAGTGCCAATGTTAAACTTCCTACTTGACCTATTGCAGGAGAGTCGACCTCTCCCATTATTCCTGCTCCTTTTGCTGTTTCAGTCAAGTATTCTATAGATGGCATCTGAACACTTGCAGTACCAATCAATTCTTTACCATTATTATATATTCTGTAGGTTAATACCTTATCAGGCATCTTCATAACTTAAAACCACCTCCTAAGTGAATAATTCCTTTGCAAACTCTGTTGAATACTCAACAATAAAATCAATATTACGAGCTGGGGTTGCAGATGCTTTATATACATGAAACTTGAAGTTACCATCCATTAGATCATCATAAGAATTCTCTTCAGCACGAAACTCAACCCTACCTCCTAATATATATCCAGAAGCTTTTAGGCTATTGAGCCATAGGTTAGCATTATCAAGTACTGTATCAATCAGTCTCTTATTACCTGGTTCATCAATATTGCCCCAGAACATCTTAGTCAATGTAGTACCTAACCAATACGTCATCCTTTTTTCAGTAATAAAAGCATCCTTAGGGTCTATACTCAAGTTCTGTGAATAAGCTCCTGGTCTATTACCCCAACATTTCCAGCCACCAATAAAATTAATAGCTGTTACTATTCCAGAACTATTAAGAATATTAGCCTCCGGTAAACCTAGATTCACCTCTCCTTCACTGGTAACAGCTGAATCAATACACAATGACTTATTGGATGGAGATAATATTGGAACATTATCACTTTCAATATCTAGAGAACACAATAAACTAGCTATATGAGTAGATAAATGATATGTATTTTCTCTATATTTTACTTGTGGCCAACAAACGATTTGGTTGCTTCCAGTAAAACCATTTGTCTTTTTCCACTCACCTACATCTGTATAGTTATTAACTGTATCAGGTACATCAGTAATGATGACCGCATTGAATAAACCGTTAATCCTATGTGAATTATCCATCATTGCCTGAGCTACTGGTGGCATATGACTTAATCCTGGTGCTAACATAAGACTTGGAATAACTGAACACTGTGGAAATACTGTATTAATCCGCTTAATACTTGCAGCAATCTCATCTACAGTCAATTTACTTCTATCCACTATGTCATATGTAATATCTATGGTGTTATCCTCAATCTTACTTTCCTCTGGTATTACAATCTCTAGATAACCACTTGTGTTATAATTCAGTAGATAATCAGTACCAAGTGTATACTCACCACCAGTTATAGCAAGGCTTTCTTTTATTACATTTTCTTCAATGGCAGCCTTTTTATTAATAAGACTTACATTAGATGTTTTACTTGCTTTATGTTTTTTGATATCTAGTATGTTAATGAATATTACAGGTGTTAAGGCATATAGGTGATAATGGCATTTCATGAATTCACATAAAGTGAATGTTTCCCAATCATCACTATAGCCGACCTTTCTGACTGCTTCATCAAAGCTATTACATAGAATAGGTTTACTAGTATCATACTCAGTTAAATATGAAGGTGCTGTACCAAAAACAATAGGTATCGTAGCACTTTTTTGTGGGCTTCTCAGATTAGTTGAAACCTCTTCTATATAAACACCATGTTTATACATCTTAATCCTCTCCTTTCGTTTAAATATCTATATCTTTTTGTATCTGTCTAATCTTCCATGTAGTTCTTATATTACCTGTCCAATAGGGATAAGGCTGTTCTTCAGGTATCTCCCAAGTTACATTATCCTCTAGGATATATGGTCCTAAGAATGAAGTCTTAAGTAACTCTTGTCTGACTCTTTCAATCATGTTGGCTATATCCTTATATCCACTGTAATCTTCAACTAACTTGTCATCTTTTAATGTTCCATAAGAATATGATCCAAAATAAATGATTATATTAACTGTTGATTCATTCTTGGTATCAGTACCATTTTTAAGCCTTACAGCAACATGAGGATACTCTTCATCCCTATTGGACTTGGTTTTAGGTGAAACCCATCCTTCATGTATCCTTGGAGTAACTTCTCCTTCATCAACTTTGATAGTGATATCATTCAAGATTGGTGTCAGAAACTTTATAACTGCTTTTACTAATAGTAAAGGTGTCATAACAATTATCCTTTCGTTAACTTTTTAATCTGTACCTTTAGATTCTGTTTGAGTACTTTGTTAGCTACTACCTCAATATTTTCTTTAACATCATCTGATTTCATCATAGAAGGAACAGATGGTCCATATTTTTCTTGAATAGGTAATCTGCCATCAGAAGTTCTCTCAAATACTCCAATATGTCCATTAGCCATCTTTGCTGTAAAAGTATTAGGAATTCCTTTCTTAGCACCACCTTTTAATACTGCTGCTTTTAATATTCTAGGCTTCCTCTTAGGTACTTTTTTAGGACTAACACTAAATTTTATTAATGGTAGTGGGCTTCCTTTTGAATCCAATCTAGCTGTCAACGTATGAACTGTAGATTTACGTGTGAACATTGTTTTAGTTATAGGTTTTGATGCTTTAATTTCATAGTTATCTTTAATTAACTTTTTTGAAGTATCTTTCATAGGTTTAATCGTTGCATTAATAGCAGCGTTGATAGCCTTTGGAGTTCCATCTTTAACTGTTGCAAGTTTTTTAGTTGCCTTCTTAATCTGTCTATTACTCAATGTTGCATTGACAATATTAATCATGACTGTACAGCTCCCAAGGATATCTCCAACACTCCACCATCACTATTCACACTACCAACTCTATATCTTTTCTTATCAAACAAGATATGTTCCTCTACCTCTGGTATATAAGATAGTTGATTCTTCCTAATAAAAAAAAGAACCTCACTATCATAAAGTCCTTCGTTATATACACCAGATGTTTTTCTCTCTTGGAGTAATTCATCATCAATAAGAATTATATAGGTTTTACCATTAATCTCATGCTCTTCTCCAAACTCATCTATGTTGAAGATTAGATCTAGATCAGATTCAAATAAATCTTTTGCATTCATTAATATGCCCCCATTCTCTGCTTATGAAAATAATACCTTCATTTAGCTTTTTCTTGCTCTGTCTTGACTTCCTCCAATGCACCATCTCCAATAAGTTCCTTTGCTTGCTTCTTGGTGATACCTTCTACCTCATCACCAACATCAAAAAGAATTCTTTCACCATCTTTATTTATGGTTCTTATCTTTGTCTTAGCTATATACATACAATAACCTCCTATGCAATTTTAATTACTGACCAACTATCAACATCATCTGGACAAGGTAATGGTTTTGATGTAATACGTACTTTTCTAACTTCGTTTTCATCATCTACCCAAGATTTTGGAACACGTTCACCTTCAATAACTACAAATTCCTTATTCTCTATCTGGCGAACAGCACCATATAGTCTTTTATGTTGACCTTTTGATGCAAAGATAACTGTTTTCTCTGGCATCATAGGAACTTCGTTATCATCATCATCAAGAAACCATTCATCATATGAATATATTTCAACTCCCAACTCTGGAAGCTTACCATAGAACGTAATTGCATCATTCTTGATAGTTGGCTCGATATTACCATAATTCATCCTGCGATTATCAAGTTTATCTTTTACTTTTGGATGATTAACGAATATATCAATAGCATCACTGGAAAAGACCAATATATTAGGTGCTTTTCCACATTTCTTAATGATTCTTTTTCTCTCATCCTTAAGGTCAGCTAGTGGATCAGATGATTCATTAGTCCATTTTGCATCACCAGTAAGAGTTATTCTATTAGTGAATTTATAGTCAACTTGCTGTTCGAATCCTTCTCCTTCCATAAGCACTTTACCATTAAGCATGACTTCTCTACACATCCACTCTTCACGACGTGTAATCATATCATCAAGCTCTATCATGTCAGTAGCCAACAATTCCTTGGCTCTATCTTCTGGGTCTTTTGCATTGTATGGATTCTCTCCCATACCTCTCTTTGATAAATCATCAGGGGTCATAATCCTTACAGGTGCTATCTTAGGTACTTTATAATTCTTAGTAGTAAAACCATCTCTAGTAACAACTACTCCACCTCTTCTTGGTGCTACGAATGGAGCCATCTTCCTTTTACCTTTTTTGTAGTCAACTTCAACCTCTTCAGTTGGTGAAGTAACCGTATTAGGGAAAAAAGTATCCCTAAAAAATGTGTATACTGGTAGCATCTGATTGATTGAACTTAACATTGTCTTAGTTGAATAAATATCAGGCATGATATCAACCTCCTATAATTTTTTATTATTTTACTTTGCATTCTCTAAGTAGATACTTCTATCCCTTAACTCATCTTTGAAATCAACTGGTTTTCCATCACCTTCAATTATTAATGCATTCTGATTAAATACACCAGAGAAATAAGCTGTAGTCCTAACATCTTTTACAGCTGAATCATCTCCTGTATCAACATCATCTGTTAAAACGCATATTGGTTTCTGTGAGCCATCTGAACTCGCTTTATTAACAATCTTATATAGTCCATCACTTTCTTTTCTGCCAAGAAATGTACCTCTTCTTAATATGCCTTTACCCTTTTCAAGGACTATACCTTCAAGGCGAATAGGTATCTGTGTATCTGCTATAAGCTTATCTGGAACGAACTCACCAATAGTATTATGTAGGTTAATCATTACTTAATCACTCCCCTCTTTTTATTGATGAAATCAGCTATATCATTAGCTGCTTCTTCATCTTCTTTCTTATTTTCCTCTTCATGTTCTACTTCCTTATTGTCTTTTGGAACTTCCTGCTTTCTTTGATTCAAATATGCTTCAACTTTTTTCTTTTGTTCATCAATAATCTTAACTGCAACTTGTTCAGCTGTGATAGGTTCATCATACTTAGCATTATTGATGAGATCATCCATACCAGGTAATGCGATATCATCAATCTTTTTCATACGCTGTCTCTCGGCGTTTTTACCCTCTTCTAGGACTTCATTATAGATATCCGGATACTTGTTCTTTAACTCATCTTTGTTCACTATTTCTTCACCATCCTCTTCATTATTATCATCATCTTTGTTATTAACTTGCTGTCCTCCTGCTGCTGTATTTAGAAATACATCTGGTAGAGATGCATTTTTAAATCTTTTCATATCAAAATTGATACCATTTACAATAACACCATTATTATTCTCAACTATATCAAGCTTACCACTATGAATAACTTCATCTGCAAACCCATTATCAACTGCTTCTGTAGCTGTCATCCAAGTTTCCGAACTCATAAGATTAATTAGTTCTTCCTTGTCTTTTCCAGTCTTAGCTTGATAGGTCTCTATGATTGAATCCTTTACCTTAATTAGTGCATTTCTTACAGCATCTAAATCCTGCACTTGATAATATCCCATCAACCCCATTGAAGGATCATGAGCCATAACCATGGAACCGGGTAAAACTTGAATATTGTCACCTGCCATCAATACAATAGTTCCTGCTGATGCAGCCCAACCATCAACTATAGTAGTGACCTTAGCTTTATGTTGGAGTAGTTTTGATTTTATAGCTTGTGCTGCAAAAACATCTCCACCAGGACTATTAATATGAACATCTATCTCACTAACATCTCCAAGTGAATCCAAGTCTTCTTGGAATTGTTTTGGTGTTACTTCATCACCCCACCAAGAATAAGTTGCTATATTGCCATATAGCAATAACTTCCCTTTGGTAGATGAAATGTTCTGAAACTGCCAAAATTTCTTAGCCTTAGGCATCTTCATTACCTCCTATCTCTCTCATAAGTTTCTCTTCACTTTTTCTTTGTCTTACAATCCTGCCAAAATCACCCCCAGTAAGTTCTGTTGTCTCTCTACTTCTTGAACTGAATCCATTATTGACTCTTTCACTAGCTGCCTTAACCTCTTTCAATGGGTCAAGCTGTCCTTGAGAAGGTCCATTCCATTCAGCTCCACAATATGCTTTTCTAACAAGAGGATCTTCAAAGAAACCAGGAGCATATATCCTTCCTTTTGCAATCCCCTCAGCAAGAAACTCTTCATAGATAGGCTGACAGAACTTAGAAGCAACAAATGTCCTTTTCATCTTGAACATCTTCCAAGCTTCTAATAATGCTCCCCTACTTGCTGAATAGGATGCAGTGAAATGTTTGACTAACATTTCATAAGGCAGTTCAAGAGCTGCACCTATCTGTCTGCATATAGAAGTTACAAAACCATCAAAAGCTGAATTAGGTCTAGCAGGGTTAGCATATGTCATACTCTCCCCTTCTCCCAGTGTTATCATAGCACCTGGTCCTATCTCTTGGGTAAGATCATTTCCCTTGTCAACTAGTTCATCCTCTTCAACATTTTCATTATACAAGTCTTCATCCTCTGAATACTCCGAAGTAATGAACACAGTAAACATTCCTGAAACCACAGCTGCTATTAATTCAGCATCAGTATATCTACCAAGTTGTTTCAGACTTTCAATGACTGGTGCCAATATGGGAACCCCTCTACGCTGTTCTGGTCTTTCGAATTCTGCTAGATGAAGTATGTTGGGACACCCTGTTTCTTTCCCATATGCATCTACCTTGAACCATTCCATCTTACCTTTATCACTGCTTAATGGATGTTGTTTTGCAATATAATAGGCGATTATCTCTCCATAATCACCTACTTGCACACCGTTTATTATGCTCTTGTCTCTTTCTTTTCCATTAGGAGTACATACTCTATCTGCTTCAAGTAATTGTACTCTTAGGTCATAAGGTATATTGGGTCTCTCTATGTAAGGCAATAATACAAAACATTCACCTGACATAAGATAAGATAAAAATGATAACTGCTGTAGCTGATAAAAATTATTGAACCTCATAGCATCACAATGTGGTGTATCAGCCCATAGAGAAAATTCTCGTTGAACAAGTTCCTCCCATTTATCAGCCTCTGTCTCACTCATGTTGAGAAAAGTTCCATCAATCTGTGCTTTCAATCTTAGTCCACTGCCTACAGTATTGGTTCTAATGGTTTTCAATGCACCAGTAGCAAGTGGAACTCCCATATATAAGTCTCTTGACCTCTCATGCAATAGTTGGAGATTATCGTCAATATCTTCTTTTGTCGAACCTCCATCAGCTTTCCAACCTTTCATACTCTTTTTCTTCTTACTGGCTCCATAATGACTATAACCAGTATTAAGAAATTCTAGTCTCTTCCTTGCCAATTTTCTCTTAAGTGCAGTACTGGGAGAAATATTAGCAATAAATCTATCAAGTACACTCATCTAACCACCTCACAGGTCTCTAGGAATAACTGATCTAATCTTTATACGAGATTTTCTCTTACTAGATAGTCTTGTAACTTCTTTCTTCCAATACTTGATACGTTCTGCAATAAGTCCTGCATCTGCTCTTGTATATCTCTTGCTTCCCATCTGATATGATTGATTCTTGGATACTGCCAAATCTGCCATTAACCAAGCTTCCAGATGTTCTTTTGCTACTTCTAAATCTGTCATACTGAAACTCCTTTCGATACAACTTTTCTTTTACGTTTTTTCTTCTTGGCTTTCTGTCTATAGATATTGCCATTCTTATTAAGTTCCTTAAGCTTTTCAAAATTAGGATTAAGTATCTCCAGTGCTGCTGTAGCATAATTACGAAGGTCTAAGGCTTCATTACGAGTTCTTTTTTTCTTCCATTCTATTTTTAGCTTACCCTTAACCCACTTTTTTACCTTTCTTTCACTAGTCAAGGCTTTAAAATAAGCCTCATCATAGCCTTTTCCCTTCTCTATAGGAAAATGACAATAACCAGGCTCACCCTCGAACTTCACTTTTAACCTGCTTAGAAGTGTTTCTTTTCCTGTATCTACCCCAAGAATAGTTAAAAGCACCTTTTCTTCGTTGTTTCTAGAACTTCTATGTATAAATGGTATTCCACTACCACCTTTACCCTTTATTGCATATATCCTTTTATGTTCCCTTGCCTTACAGAACTTATAAGTTTCATTGGTATAGTGACCTCCTGTATCAAGACAAGTAGCTGATATCATTAATCTCTCACCTGATGCATAGCAAAACTCGCTATCAAGTAATTGTTCTACCTGTTCCCATACTACTTGTTGACCTGGGTCACCTCTATACACTGCATATCTGATACCCCAACTTTCCTTACCAATGCCCCATCCAACAACTTCAACTTCTAGTCTATCATCCTGCACATCAACACCAGCTGTTAGAACTAAAACATCTTTTGGAACTTGACAATTATAGGCTTCTCTTCTTTTTAAGAGTTCTTCCTCATTAGCCATCTCACCATCTTGGTCTGCCCAAGGCTCCCCAAGATAAGTATTAATCCATGTCTTTAGAACATCCTTACCTTTTTTCTTAGCATCCTTGAACTCTTTTATGATTGTTTCCCAATGTTCCCAAGGAGAAGCTAGAGCGTTAAGATGAAAACCTCTTTTCTCAATTGATGCACTTGGATTCTCTGATATCCATTTTCCCTTTTGATTCTTCCAGTCATATTCTGTGGCTCTTTCATGACAATAAGCACATTCCATTGTCACATCTTCAAACTTGATCTGTCCCCACTTCAAAGGTTGATATCTTCCACAATATGGACAAGGTAAACACCATTCTTCCTTGGTACTCTTCAGATACTCTTTGTGTATTCTTGATGTATCTTCATCAGTTGGAGTTGATACATAGACTTTTTTCTTATTGAAGAATGTTTTTGTTCTCTTCTCTGCCAGTGATAAAGGGTCTCCTTCATCTCCTGCACTTAATGGATATCTGTCAACCTCATCTGCCAACAATATTCTTATAGGTCTTGATGAAAGACTAGCAGGTGAATTAGCACCAACCAAAACTACATATCCACCGGGGAAACCTTTTTCAAGAACTGTATTATCTCCATCCCTTGACTTGGCATCAGCCACTTTGTCATTAAGAACTGGTGTATCTCTAATCATAAGTGCTAGTCGTTTCTTAGAATAACTCTTAGCTAGGTCAACAGTTGGGAGTAAAACCATAATAGGCGCAGGATCATAGTCAATGTGATAACCAATGATGTTATTGATTATCTCTGTCTTACCTACTTGTGCTGATGATTCAATAATAATTGTCTCTGTTTCTTTATTATTGATAGCATCTAATATCTCTCTCTGATATGGTGCTCTATCAGTATTCCATTGTCCTGCTTCAGCTGAACTCTCTGCTGACAGTTTTCTATATTTGTCAGCCCACTCACTAACAGTAAGCTTAGGTGGTGGAGATAATATCTTGACAATATCTCTGAACAGTTTAACTGTCTTTTTTTGTACTATTGGTTTCTTCAATTTCTTCACCATCTTCTACATCTACATATTCATCTGAATAAAATAATGAAGGATCATACTCACTTAACTCCTGAAGAGCTTCCACTACTTCAATTTCAATAGTGTCTTGAATATTATTTACATCATCTTTATATATAAGTCTTGGTGCTACTTTTGATGGGATTGATAATACCTTACTACGAAAATTGGTAAGCATATCATTCATGACTCTCTCAACATCTTCTGTCTTATGCAGCTCACCTTTCATAAGCTTCAATGTCAACTCTGACTTTTCTCTTTTTATACGCTCATGCAAGGCTCTTTCATCTTCATAATCAAGTTTCTTTGGTGTTTCTGCTGTCTCCTTTGTTGTCTTGATGTATGTAACATAGTTCTGGACACTACTCACCAACGAATACTTACCACGAGACACCCTGACTATAGTTCCCTCTTGTGCTAACTGTCTCACTCTTCTATCTGTAAGCCCCAATATGCTCTGTAATACAGCACTTGAAACTGTGATTCCATCTACTTCATTAGTCTTCTGATTCATTATTTCACCCCTTAGGAAACGGATTAACCCTCTAAAAATTTTTTGTAACTGCTCAAGAACTGGGGTCATGAGCACCCGCATTTTTGGAAATCAATTGGAAGTACCTTTTTATATCAAATCAACAATCTATATTAGATGAAGTATTCCCTTCTCTAGTCATGGATATGATATACATATTGATTCAATACAACAATACATTATAGTTATATGTATTAAGTTAAGTTTTACATATGTATAAAACTGTCAAACTCATTCGTTATAATTCCTACTAATATATACACTTAATTCTTCACACCGAGTTTGACACAGTCTATATATGTAAAGCTCAACTGATTTTTGCAAATGATTTCCGTTTCTTAATACTTGAATGTCTCTATAGCATTATCCTTCATTTTTTGAGTTATTCCTATATAGGCAGCTGTCACACCTGTATTACTATGATTAAATATCTTCCTTAATATCTCCAAGTCTTTGGTCCTTTGATAGTAATGATATCCGAATGTCTTTCTCATTGAATGACATCCAATAGCTTCCAGATGGAACTCTCTAGCTGCATCCTTAAGAATATTATCTACTTGCTGTCTTGTTATATGAGAATACACACCATATCTATTCCTTTGTCTTGATAAGAATAAGTAATCATAGTCATTCATATCCTCTATATAATCATCAAGTATCTTTCTCAACTCATTATTAATGATGACTTTATTCTCCTTGTTAGTCTTCTTCTCTCTACGTCTTATATATTTCCCTCTTACATCTCTAACCTTAAGAGTTAATATATCCGAGATTCTCATAGGAGAATATATCCCTACATTGAATAATACATAATTACGCTTATTCTTAACCTTAAAATAATCCTGCATATCCTTTAATGTAGATAAATCTCTTATTGGCTCAACACTGTTCATACCACCACCTACCTAAATGACCATATAAAAAAAGCTCCTACTTAGAAGCTAATTTCAATAAATCTGAAAAATATTGTCTGCCTTTGTTATAATTAAAAAGCGTCTTGGCATATTGCTTTAATTCAGCATTACATTCTACTGTGTTAGATAATATTATCTCTGTGATATCATTTGATATGTATTTCCTTGTACTAACCTTATCAGCAAATTCTGTTTCAATACGAAACCCTTTGTCATTGATATACTCTGCAACCAACTTCACACTCTGAATCTCAATGTACATTTGCAGTATCAGATCATATATGTTATCAATCTCTATATCAAGTAAATCCAACATCTTGTTTTTTATTAGTCTCAACTCTTCTACTCTGTTATCTATGTTAGTGAGAGTCAATTGTAGTTTTTTCATATTATCAACCTTCTCATTCTATTTTAGAAACCCCAAGATATTATCCTGAGGTTTCAAAGGGAGATATATTAATTATTACAGTAAGGAGTGTAAGTAATAATTTAACACAATACTATTATATCATCTATATATTATAATATAGCTCTATAAGAGCTTAAGTATGTCCCACAATCTAATCATAAAAAGGTCACGAATCATAATCCTAGCGATAATTGAGTAGATTTTGTATCAAAATCATATCTCTCATTATAGATGTATTCCTGCATCTTAGCTAATGCTCTTTTCCTAACTCGTTTGCATTGGCTTTCACTAAGCTTGACATGATATTCTACCTGCATCCAAGTATATTGTTCAATGTCTCTATAAGTAATAATCTGTCTTTCAATATCACTAAGTATAGTTAATGCTGCATCAATCTGCATGATAATATCTTGGTATACTCTTATCCTGTTTTCTTTATCTAATCTTCTCTGGGCTAGATCCTCTGTTACAGAATACATCTTATTAGTTGCTGAAGTTTTCACTCCATCATAACTTACCCCATTCAGAGGACTTTCTTTTAGGTATTTCTCATCTAATTTTATTGTTTCTTTGATAGTATAATAATTTCTAAGATTATTGATTATCTTAAGTATTTGTTCTGGCATGTTATTATTCATCTTACTCACTCCTTACCTAAACAAAAAACCCCACTGCTTTACCATAAATTATTAATATGATAATCTGACTTTTTACTATTATATTTTTATCCTAACTAAACTTAACCTTAATAATTGTAACCAATAATTCTATATATCTCATCTCTTAAGCTTTCATACGCCCATCTTGGAATATCTATGTATTGAATACCAACATGTAATCTCATTGATTTTACATTCTCTTTTATACTCTTTGTCAGGTGGTCAATAACTTCTTTGGTATCATCTGCATCCAATCCAGTTACATACCATACCGTATCATTCCTTTGCAGGTAAATAGAGTATGTATCTATATATTTAATCATTCTATCTTTATCTGATGTTAACAGTCCAACTTTACCAAGTTTAATATAAGCTTTTCTATCTAGAAATACATTAAGTATGATTCTTATGGTTTTTATTATTCTTTTTTTCATATTCAGCTCCTTAATATTTCACTTTCTTTTCTTTCACCATTTACAAGCTTTATGAATATTATATAGTAACAACGTGGACATGCATTATAGACATGGACATGCATTCTGTGTTGTAAAAAAACATGAAAGAAGGTGTAAATTTTGGCAAGTGTTAAAGTTATTCTTGCAGATCATAACGAAGTAATTTCAGTAGATCAAAGTCCTGTTAATGCTGCTCCTATTATAACTTCAGGAGATTCTATCGCTAGAACTATCCGAAGACTTGAAGAACAGGATTACGATCTAGAACAATTTAAACAAGCTGGAATATTAGGACAAAGTTATCAATTCGTATATATTTTTATTAACGATGATGACGATGATGATGAATTAGATGTTGATTAAGTTTAAACTGTATTTGGGGAGTATTAACTCCCTTTTTTATATAATATAACTTACTATCTTCACTAATTTTTTGTTACTTCAAACCATTGTTCTGATAATGATAATGTTTCACCTGTCTCAAAATCTGCAATAATAATTAAGTTTTCATATCCTTCTCCATCATATCTACCTTTTTTCTATTTTATGTTATAATCAACAACATAATATTATGAATGTAATTAACCATTTATAATATTTATACTTACTAATGAGGTAATATCTATGATAATCAAGTTATTAAATAAATATTTGATTATTTATTTGATATTATATTTTTATCCTAACTAAACTGTAACCTTAGCTATTGTAACCAATAATTCTATATATCTCATTTCTTTGGCTTATATATATATTGTATTATCTTTTATTTTGCTTATTTTGTAAATTTATAGTATAATTAGTCATTATTTCAAATGAAAGGATACCATATATGTTACAATACAAACTATTAATATTAATCGGATTATTTTCTCTGTTTTGTTCAATAACTAAACCTAGCTTTTATTGGGATAGTAGAAAAACTTTACGATTCAGAAAATTAGTTGGTGATAATGTTGCATTTATTATATACCTCCTTACCAGTTTATTTGTTATTGGAATAGGTATATATTCGTTAATCACTGGACAAAAGTTATAAATATTCCTTCCCACATAATGTGGGCTTTTTTATTGCGTTTCCTATCATAACCTACCCTATTTAGAGGGCTTTCCTTTAGGTATTTTTCATCTTACTCACTCCTTACCTAAACAAAAAATCCCTACAAATATCACTTCTTATATATCTAAATTCCAAATGCTTAATTGTCCCTTAGCAGGTATTGGATTGATTGATTCAATATCTTGTAATATCCATCCATATCTACCTACTTCATAGTTCCCAAAATAAAATTCATAGTTTCCAACTGTATATTGTCTGTCACCTTCTAGTATTGCACTTCCCTCTTTACTTGCTACCACTTTTGCACAATCCACCAGATTAGCTTTTGCAATAATAACTCCTGTTGGTAGATTCTCTGTATTATATCCATTCATATTTAATACTTTTTTTGATATATCCTGATAGCAAAAATCTCTATCAAGCTTTTTACCTGCATGTATGTATATCTCACCACGATAATTAGTTTTCCATGAACGAGTTTCAATTTTCTTAGCTGCCACTGCTATTAGTGTAGCCCATGGTTGAATTATTGTTATAGCTTTTGATTGCATATCTTCACCTACTTCTTTTTTGTTTCAAATTATTATTAACAAGCTTAAATTGCTTTTTCATCTAATTCTTTGTCTTTAGAGTAATTTAATCCATCTTCTCTACCATTTATATAAGAATTATAATCAATCTGCTCTTGGTCAATTCCTTTACCTTTGAAGTTACCTGAGAATCCTTTTTCAATCTCATTATATTTTTTGATAACTGGTACTGGCATTACTGCGACAAGTGCATATTCCTCTTCATTCTCCTTCTTCATTTTTATTGATTGTTCTTGTAATTTTTTATCAAGTCCTTGTATGAACCCAATGGCATATGATTTTCTATCAAGTCTTTTTCTTCTACTGGATATATTGATAATATTGACTACTTGCTTATATATTAATGATGTTAATTCAACATCTTCCTCTAACCCAAGAAAAATTACTCTATAGCAATTACTTGAATGCCTTAGATATGTTTTACATCTAAAATGTTTAGCTATAACATGAGCAAGAGTCCTTTTCCATGGTGATCGCATCTTTTCTGTTTCACCTTGAACAACTTTATCTTCTTTTTCTTGTATATCATTCATTGATAATTTATGTTTAGCCATTAGTAATCTAGCTTTTGCGACTGCTGATTGAGCCTCAAATTCGTTTTGACTCTCTGCTAACCTAAGTAATTTTTGTACTTTCTCTATAATTGATTCTAATTCATTTTGCATAAGTAATCCTCCTTTATAAAATTAATCTCAAACCTTTCCCTCCCAAGAATTTTGATATATAATAATATCATTATGAATGAAAGGTCTGTTTATTTATGATTATATTAATATTAATATTTATTGGTTTTATATCTTTTTTTGGTTTACTTTATGCGACTTCATTTTTATCTGCAATATTAGGTTTTACTGGTGACTCAGACCTAGTTGGTATTTGTTTAATGGGTACAGTAATAATATGTTGTACATACCTAATAATTTCAAAATTAAATGATATCAAAAAGTCTATTGAATCTAATGAGTAATTCATCCAATTCAAGCTGTGATTCCATAAAATTAATTAATGTATAATTGGTCTTGGTAATTCTTACACTTAATAGTGTAGTTGATAGTACCAATATAAAAACAATTACTTTTAGATTTCTTACATTTTTTTCATGCTTTTGAACTTGCACTTCAAGAGCATGGATTCTATTTTCAATACTTTTCTCTTCTTCCAATCCTCACCCTCCTTTTGAACTCCTTTCAATTTTCTCTATGTACTCTTATAATTTCCCTTCCCACTTATTAGGTTTTAATGTATAATTTATACTATAACTTAGTAGGAGGTAGTATTGTTATGTTACAAAAATTCATTTTTTTAGTAGTTATTGCTTTCTTTTCTTTTTTTGGTTTAGACCTTCTAGCACAATTAGTAGATATTGCTATGGGAAATAATCCAATTGATGATGACTTTCATGCAATAATTGTAGTAGGTACTATTGTTATCTGCTGTACATATTTAATTATTTCTAAGATTAATGAGCTTAAGAATTCTCTACATTCACATGATGACGATGATAATCACAAATCTAATATTTAATCCTATTATTCATCACTAAAAGCTACTAACTTCCTCATATTCTCTCTCTCAAACACTTTATCCCCTGTCATTTTAGCAATACACTCAATCCCCAGTATTGCTATATCTCTGATGTTATCAGCCTTATTAATCCTGATTCTGTACTCTTCGCTGATTTTGATGTATTTAGCTTCCTCTGCTGATTCTTTGAGGTTATAGAGAGTATGGTCGCAGTACTGAAAATACTTGGAACCATCTTCACCATTCTTCATTTTTTCTAGTAACATCTTGGTATTTTCTTTCATGCTCTAACCACCTTGAGATTCAAGTTCTTGTATTTTATTGAGATACTGAGCTTGAGTTATTTTTCCTAAGTCCAGTAGATTCTTCAAGTCTAGCTTTTGTTGGAATATCTCGTATTGTTTACCATCCGTCTGCTCATAGTTAATAAAACCACTGACAGGTTTCTGCTGTTGCTTTGGTTGTGGTTTTGCTCTATTGGCATATGTACCCTCTAGTATCTTGATGGGATTATCGCTCTTGATTAACCAATCAAAGTTACATGAACACCATATCCCATCTCTACCTGATATAAAATCACTTTGCTCTGCCATTTCAAATATTCTATAGAATCTTTCAATGTCTTTATTTACAACCTTTGATTCATAGAATCTTTTAATAGCTTTTTTACGCTTATCTGTGATTTTCAACACCTTTGGTAAAGAGGTACATGTTTCGTTATACTTATCTACAATCTCCTGATAGATGTTCTTTTTCTTTTCTGGAACTTCGTCTGGTTCATCTGTTTTTGTATATATATTATTATTACTTGTATTATTATATTTTGTATTACTCTCTTCACAGTTTTCCGAAGGGGGGTTATCGACTTCTCGAAGGGGGTCTTCGACATTTCGAGGGGGGTCTTCGATATCTGGAAGGGGTACATTATTGTATTCACGATTAAATCCTTTGTTGGTTACTTTGATTATTCTCTTAATAATCTGTTTGCCATCTTTTATGTATGCTATAGTTATATAACCCTTTGCTTCCAAGGATTTTATAATCTCTGAGCATCTATTCTTGGATAGACTGAAGAACTTAGCAAAGTGTTCATTCTTTGCATAGCATCCCCCATTATTATCTAATGAGTCTATCTCAACTAGAAATATTTTCTCCTGCATAGTTAGATCACTTGATAACCATATATCTTTGGGTATCCATATCCCTTTAAAATCTCTTTCCATGTGTAATCCCCCTCTAATCCTCTTCGTTTAGGATTAAGTTCTTTAGTTCATTATCTATCTTCTGAACTTGTGTAACTTGCTGTTTATTGTTAAGTGTACCAGTAGCTGCAATAGTCTTAACTGTTTCATCAGCTTGTACCGAATTATTAGTGCTGCTATTAGTCTTGTCTTTACTTAGTAGTAAATCTAGTTTGTCCTCTATTCTTGTCATGCTTACAGCCATATTTCTATATTGTTCATAGAATCTAACCGCTTCACATACGTACTGTGAAGCATTAGATTTATTGTTCAGCAGGTCAAGTATATCTTTGTTGTCCTCATTGAATGTGAGTAGTTTCCTTAGCTTATTACTCATAATACTCCTGCCTTCACTAATCCCACTACTTGGAAGCCTTTTACATTCGCCCACTGGGTATCTTGGTTA
>NZ_BTPU01000068.1:0-24114 GCF_036985595.1 Vallitalea maricola
GGTTCGGCGTCCTGCCTCACTACTCCACATATACATATACTATTTTGCTTGTAGTCCCTTCAATGTAATCACAAAGCATTTTTTCTTCTATATAGCTAACTTATGGCTATTACAAATTTTATTATTTAATATGTGAAAAATCTTAATCACAAAAAGATATTTAATAATAATTCTTATTTCTTCAATATCTTAGCTAATTCCCCAGTGATAACAGGTATAATTGCTAATCCTACTGCTACACCCATTTGAGTCATATCTAACGGGAATGTTCTGAAGACTGGTTGTAAAACTGGTATATATACGACTCCAATTAATAGAAGGATAGCGATCAGTACTGAATAATTTAAGTATTTATTTCCTAGGAAATTCATTTTGAATATAGATAGTGTTTCTGATCTTGCTGAGTAAGCTCTAAGCATTTCACCTATAATCAAAGTTACAAAACATAGGGTTCTTGCTATGGTAAGTTTGGTGTCACTATTTACGTCACCTGCCAAGATGAATCCTAATTGGTAAGAAACAAGTACTGCTATAGTGAGACCTATGCTTTGAAAAGCTAATGCAATACCCATTTGGCGGTCAACTATAGGTTCTTTAGGGTTTCTAGGTTTTACACTCATTATTCCTTTTTCGCCTTTTTCAAGTCCTAGTGCAAATGCTGGAAATGAATCGGTAATAAGGTTTATCCATAGAAGTTGAATAGGTACTAGTGGAACCTGCCAGCCTGATAACATGGCAATGAATATTATTAGAATCTCGCCAATGTTACAAGATAGTAAAAATCCTACAAATTTTCTAATGTTACTGTAGATGATACGTCCTTCTTCAACTGCGTCTACAATACTTGCAAAGTTATCATCTGTCAAAATCATATCAGCTGCTTCTTTTGAAACGTCTGTTCCTGTGATACCCATGGCAATTCCGATATCGGCTTTTTTAAGTGCTGGGGCATCATTGACACCATCACCTGTCATAGCAGCAACTTCGCCATTAGACCTTACAGCTTCTACAATCCTAACTTTATGTTCTGGGGAAACCCTTGCGAATACACTGGTGGTCTTGACTTTTTCTTTTAACTCTTCTTCTGAGTAATCGTTGATCTGTACGCCTTCCATAGCTTGTTCTTCACTATCAATAATACCGATTTGTTTTGCTATTGCACTACCTGTAACTATGTGGTCTCCAGTTATCATGACAACTCTGATTCCTGCATCTTTGCATAATTTTACTGCATCTTTCGCTTCTTGTCTTGGTGGATCTATCATACCTGTAAGACCAACAAAGATTAGATCGTTTTCTTCATTTTCCAATTGGACATCTTCATTGACTTCTTTGTATGCAAATCCTAAAACCCTGAGAGCATTTTTTGCGAAAGTTTCATTGACTTCACTAATTTCATCTTTATGTTCTTTGGTTAGAGGCTGGGGTTTGCCATCTATTATTATCTCTTTACATCTAGATAAAATTACATCAGGTGCACCTTTTGTGAACGTAGTGAATTTTCCTTCAACATTATGAAGTGTGGACATTAGTTTTCTATCAGAATCAAAAGGATATTCTTTTAGTCTTTGATATCTGTTATTAAGCTCATCCCTGTCATATCCTGCTTTTGCTCCTAGAACTATGAGAGCGCCTTCTGTTGGGTCTCCGATTATTTCCTCGTCTTTCAGCCTAGAATCATTACATAGAATTCCTGCCATGAACATTTTCTCTAGTAATTTATTATCTTTTCCGCCACTAGTTATGTCTCCAGCAGTTTTATATCCTGTGCCAGATACTTCCCAATGGTTAGTTCCATCAAATACTTTTACAACAGTCATTTTATTCTGTGTCAATGTACCTGTTTTATCAGTACATATTACAGTTGTACTTCCAAGTGTCTCCACTGCTCCTAGACGCTTCATGATTGCGTGTCTTTTTATCATCCTCTGCATACCCATAGCAAGAACTACGGTAACAACTGCTGGCAGACCTTCTGGTATTGCAGCAACAGCTAGACTCACAGAGGTCATCAATACCTCAATGAAAGGCTGATTCCTTAGTAAACCAAGTACAAATATGATTGCACATACAATAATACATACTATACCTAATAATTTACCAAAAGCATCCAGCTTCTTTTGTAGAGGTGTCTCTTCTGAAACAGCTTCATTAAGCATAGAAGCGATTTTTCCAATCTCCGTTTCCATTCCAGTACCAACGACTATTCCTTTACCTCTACCATATGTAACGATAGTACTCATATAGGCACAGTTCAATCTATCAGCAATCTGAGATTGTTCATCCAATAAAATTTTTGCATCTTTCTCCACTGCAACTGACTCTCCAGTAAGAGCAGATTCATCAATTTTAAGATTAATGCTTTCTGTTAATCTTATGTCTGCAGGAATATAGTCTCCTGCTTCTAATTCAACAATATCTCCCGGCACTAATTCTTTTGAATCAATACTGGATATCTTGCCATCTCTTATGACTTTTGCTCGTGGAGCAGCCATCTCTTTTAATGCCTTCAATGCATTACTAGCTTTCCTTTCTTGTATAATTCCAAGGGCAGCATTCAGTATGACGATTCCAATGATAACTATTCCATCAACTACTTCACCTATAGATATTGATAAAATACTTGCAGCTATTAGTATAAGTATTATAAAACTACTGAACTGTTCAATAATCATCTTGAACAATGTTTTGCCTTGTTTTTCTTTCAAGCTGTTGGGACCGTATTTTGTTTGTCTTTTGCTTACTTCTTTGCTACCTAATCCGCCGCTTAAGTTAACGTCTAAATCAGCTGCAACATTATCTACATCCATTGAATAATATTTAGCCACCTTAATCCTCCTATTCTAACAATTACAGTTAGCTCCTAATAAAACCAACAATAATATGATAATACCAAATAATGTTAAAAAAATAAAGCCTTAGTATGATTATTTTATTATTTATCCTCTTTATTATTGTGTTCAAGACTATAAATAATTATTAGAAATAAAAAAAAGACATGCTATATATTATAAAGCTATTATTTTATAAGACTTAACACTATAATGCATCTCAGAAAAAACTATAAAATATATTAGTTATTTCTATTATATCATTGCCAACATATTTCACTTATGTAACAATGTAACCATATATAGAGTGAGCGCTCGTTCTATAAATGCATGTACAGTAATATAATGTTATATAGGTACATTCAACTGTATATGTGTTATATGAAAGGAGGAGATTATGTGACACAGGAATTAACCAAAGCGAACATTAATCTTTATGCTGTACTTCGAAACCTTGAAGACTTATGTGAATTGGATGAGGATATGAAAACCCTTATAAAAAACATAAGCATGAGGATTAAGTTTGTTGTTAAGAACGGTCCAAAAGGATATTTATCCTTTGAAAACGGCACATGCACATTCAGTAATAATCTGGACAAATGTAATATTATCCTTTATTTCAAATCTCCACATCATTTCAACCAAATGATTGATGGAAAAGCTAATCCAATACCTCTAAAAGGACTCACCAAAATCAGCTTCCTCAAAAATGAATTCATAACTCTCACAGACAAACTGTCATATTACTTGAAACCTACACCATCTCTATTACAAAACGAAACTTATCTAAAAAATAATACCATACTAACTGCTTACACTGCTTTTTTTGCTCTTGCACAAGTCGGCAACACAGATCCAATAGGGAAACTCAGTGCCAAAAGAATACCAGATGGAATTATCAATGTATCAATAACAGAAAGTAATACGGGAATACATCTTATCGCAAAGAATGGTCATCTGAAAGCAAAGAAAGGATTATCTTCTAATAATAGGGCTTCCATGACCTTCTCAGATATTATCACCACTAATAAGATATTAACTGGTCAGATAGATACTTATTCTTGTATTGCAACTCAAAAACTTCAAATGAAAGGTTATATTCCTATGCTGGACAATATGAACAAATTACTTGGTCTGGTATCATCCTATCTACAATAAAAAAATCAGGATTTAAAAGTTTCAAAAATAGAAAGTGTATAACTTTATTATTTCATTAAAATTTCTTTTAGAGTAAGGAGGTTAAACAATTGCAAACCTATACTTATAACGAAAACCAAAAGCTGTTCAAGAAAGCTTTGAATTTAATACCTACAGGAGTATACGGCCACTTAGGTCCAGCCGAAGGTTGTTTTATACCAGTACAAAGCTACCCATTTTTCTCATCTAGAGCAAAAGGAGCTTATTTCTGGGATGTAGATGGTAATCGTTTCATTGACTATATGTGTGCATATGGTCCTAATGTTCTAGGCTACAATGATGAAGATGTTGATATGGCAGTTGCAGAGCAAATGAAGCTTGGGAACTGTACAACTGCTCCATCTTCCATCATGGTGGATTTTGCTGAACTTCTAGTTGATACTGTAGAGATGGCGGACTGGGCATTTTTCGCAAAGAATGGTGGAGATGTTACAAGCTTTGCACTTATGATTGCAAAAGCAGCTACTGGAAGAAAGAAAACTATACTTGTTAATGGTGGTTATCACGGGGTAGCCCCTTGGACACAGAAGTTAGGTTATCCAGGCATATGTGAGGAAGATGTGATAAATAACATCTACGTAGACTGGAATAACTATGAGCAAGTGGAAAAAATTGTTAAGGAGAATCCCAATGATATAGCCTGCTTCATGGCAACTCCTTATCATCATCCAGTATTTACTGACAACGAATTACCTGAAAAAGATTACTGGCAGAAAATCAGAAAACTATGTACAGATTATGGAATAGTATTAGCTATTGATGATGTTAGGTGTGGATTCAGATTAGATATGAAAGGTTCAGATCATTACTTTGGTTTCAAAGCTGACTTGATGTGCTTCTGTAAAGCTCTTGGTAATGGATATAATTTTTCTGCATTATGTGGAACAGATGCCTTGAAAGACGCAGTTTCATCAGTTATGTATACTGGAAGCTATTGGTTATCTGCTCTACCTTTTGCTGCTGGTATTGCATGTATTAACAAGTTAAAGAAACTAAATGGACCAAAATTGATGCAGGAAAAGGGTAAGAAACTGACTGATGGCTTAGTGGAAATAGGTAAAAGTTATGGTTTTAATCTAAAAGTAACAGGAGTGCCCTCTATGTGGTATATGAGAATTGCTAACGATGATTCTCTAACTCTTCACCAAGAATGGGTATCCCAATGTGTTAGAAGAGGTGCTTTCTTCGCTAACCATCATAATCTTTTCATTAACTGTGCCCTATCTGATGAAGATATAAAACTAACCCATGAAATAGCAGATGAAAGCTTTAAAGTAGTAAAAAATAATCATAAAGAAATATAGTTATTTCTTAGAAAGGAGATCATTATGCCATTAACTGACATAGAAATAAAAAACCTAGAAAAAAAAGCACATGAATTACGTAATCTATGCGTTGACACTGTTGTTTGGGCAGGCAGCGGACATATTGGTGGTTCCCTAAGTGCAATGGATATCTTAACTATACTGTATTATAAATACCTGAACATTGACCCATCAAAACCTCAATGGGAGGATAGAGACCGTTTTATTCTAAGTAAAGGTCATATTGGTGTAGGTTTCGCACCAGTCCTTGCTGATAAAGGCTACATTGATAAAGAATTACTGAAAGAATATAATCACACCGGTTCTGAACTTGGTATGCACCTTGATTCCAACAAAGTTCCAGGAGTAGATGCATCTACTGGTTCATTGGGTCATGGTCTACCAATAGCTGCTGGTATGGCGTTAGCTGCACGTATCAGTAACAAAGACTACAAAACCTATTGTTTACTTGGTGATGGTGAATGTGATGAAGGTTCTGTATGGGAAGCAGCAATGTCAATTGCTCATTATAAAATAACCAATCTGGTAACTATAGTAGATAGGAATCGTTGTATGATTGATGGTCCAACAGAAAATGTTATGTCTCTTGAACCATTTGCAAAAAAATGGGAAGCATTCGGGTTCATTGTAAAAGAGGTAGATGGTCATAATTTCACTGAACTATCAGAAGCCATTGAGTACGCATTAGCAGAAGATAAAGCTCCTGTTGTCATCATAGCAAATACCATAAAAGGCTGTGGTATTGATTTTATGGAAGACAACTATAAATGGCATTATGGCGGACTTAATTCTGAAAAGATAGCACAGAGTAAAGCAAGCTTGGAAAAATATTATAAAAAACGTGTGAAAGGAGCATAGACTATGGGTGGTTTAACATATACAATGCTTGATACAACTAATCTTTCAACAGCTGAGATGTATGGTAATGTTCTATGTGAATTAGGTAAAGAGCATCCAGAAATAGTAGGACTTTCAGCAGACCTAGCCAAATCTACAAAAATAGGTTTATTTGCAGAAAAGTTTCCAAATAGATTTTTTAACACAGGAATAGCTGAGCAAAATATGTTTGGTATTGCTTCTGGTATGGCAAAATGCGGTCTTGTTCCTTTTGTATCCACTTTTGCAATCTTTACTTCCATGAGAGCACTGGACCAAGTACATACAGACATATGTTATCAGAATCTAAATGTAAAAATGATAGCTACTCATGCAGGATTGTCTTTTGGTCAGGCAGGAACAACTCATCATTGTACAGAAGATATTGCTATCATGCGTTCAATGGCTAATCTAAAAGTTATTGTACCTGCTGATGGTATGGAAACTGCCAATGCAGTTGTTCAGGCTTATGAAACAGAAGGCCCTGTATATATTAGAATCAACAGAGGTTTTGACCAAAAAGTATATGAGAATACTGATTATGATTTTAGAATCGGCAAAGCTCATCAATTGACGGATGGTAATGACTTGACTATCATCGCCTGTGGTTCTTGTGTATATCAAGCTATAGAAGCCGCAAAAATTCTTAGCAGTGTGGATGGTATAAAGGCAAGAGTCCTTAATATGCATACAATAAAACCTATAGACAGAGAAGCAGTGTTAAAAGCAGTATATGAGACAAGAAGAATAATAACCGTTGAAGACCATAACGTAATGGGTGGTCTTGGAAGCGCTGTAGCTGAAGTAATCATTGAAAGTGGAAAAGGCTGTGCCTTCAGGAAACTTGGTATTCCAGATACCTTCTCCATTATAGGTCTTCATGAAGATTTGATGGCTTATTATGAAATAGATACTAATGGAATAGTAGAAAATGTTCGAAAACTAATCGGCTTGGAATTTGAAGAAGATGAAGATTGGGAAGACGAGGTGTAGATAATGGCTACTAGAGAAGATATTTACGCTAATAAGATATTTCTTAACGCAATACTTCCATTAGTTAAGACAATTATCGCATCAAATGAAAAGTATGCAAAGAAATTCAAAAATAAGAACGGGATAGTTGGTATAAGTGCAAAAGACCCTGATGGAAAAGTTGGCACTCATTATATCATTGAAAATGGGAATTTTACAGTTGTAAAAGGTCCTAATGACAAATGTGATGTTGAGCTTGAATTTCGCAGTATAAAAGACCTTAATGACTTTTTTGCAGGTAATAGCAAAAAACTCCCTAAGATAAAAGGCTGGTATCATGTTGGTCTGCTTACTGCTACTCTATCAGTTCTTATGTATATGGCTAAATTACTTGGTATCACCGAACCTCCTCAAAACGATGATGAGAAAGATTTAGTTGTAAAATTATATTTTTCACTACTATCAACTGGTATAAGTCAGCTTAATAAAACAGGTCATCCAGAAGTATCAAAATGGGTTAAGAAGAGTCCAGACCGTATTTTTGCATGGAAAGTGACTGGAAAACCTGAACTCTCTTCTTATATAAGGATAAAAGCAGGAAAATCCAAAGCTGCACGTGGAGAATATAAACGTTCTAAGCCATTTTTCACTATGCGTTTCGATTCTACGGATAGTGCACTTGGAACACTTTTAGGCATTGATGATATGATTGAAGCTACAATAACAGAAAAACTGATTATGGAGGGTGCACCTGAATTTGGAGCACAGCTAGGTGAATATATGTTACTTGTCGGTTCCTACGCAAAAGGAAGTTGATTATATTTCAATAACTTTGGAAAGGAATGTATTACCATGAAAATAAGGTCATTAAGTCATGTAGGACTTACAGTCTCTAATTTTGAAGATGCTGTAGACTTCTATAGTAGAACTTTTGGTTTTAAATTAATCAGTGAACAGACATTAGAGAAAGAAAAAATCGATAATCTATACGACTTATATCTATTAAAAAATGCAAAAGTCCGTTTTGGTTTTTTACGAGCTCCAAAAGGTGGTGTAATCGAGATATTTGAATTCTTCCCTAGTGTACCTAGTGAACATGCAGTATGGAATAAACCAGGACCAACACATTTCACTTTGGATGTAAAAAATGTTAAGAAGTGGTATAATGTATTAAAGGATAAGGGTATAACATTTTTATGCGAACCTCAAAATACTGATGGTACTGAGTGGGTTTTCATGAAAGATCCTGACGGTAATTTGATAGAGCTTATCGATCTAAAATTGAACTATCCCATAATAAGAATCATGGGAGGATTAGTCGCTTACATAATGTCAAAAACAAAATTCAAAAAATATTATTAGTATATATTGAAATTAAACACCTATATATCCATTTAAATAAGTTCAATATATTTACATTGATATTATAAGCCGAATAGAACTAAATAATTGCTGGCTCTATAGCAATTATTTAATTCGACTTATTTAAATGTTGAGTTTTTTGTTTACTAAGGGGGTTAAAATGGATACAACACTAAACACTAAAGAAATTACTGGTAGAACTAAATATCATAAAAGTACTTTTGATAAAATATCTGAAGAACGTAAACAACGGATTATGGATGTAGCTACTTCTGAATTCGCTGCAAATGGATATAATGCATCTAACATCAATACAATAGCCAAAAAAGCTGAAATAAGTATTGGATCAATGTATAGTTATTTTGCCTCCAAAGAAGATTTATTTCTCACAATTGTGGATGAGTGTTTTGGACTTCTAGAATCAGTATTATATTCTATAGACATTGAAGAAGGTGATATTTTCTATATCCTTGAAAAGCTGTTAAGAGCTTCTAGACATTACGCAATCAAATATCCAGAATTCAACCAAATATATCTTGATGTCACTACTCAAGCATTAAGTAAATTTTCTAGTAAACTCTCTCATAAATTAGAAGACATAACAGCTAATTTTTATATGGATATTCTAGATTCTGCAAAAAAAAATAAACTTATTGATAAGAATATGAATTACAATGTAGTTTCTTTTTGCATTGATAATCTTATTATCATGTTTCAATTTTCATATACATCTGATTACTATAGAGAGCGTATGAAAATATTTACAGGATATGATACTATAGAAAATGAGGAAATGGTTATCAAAGAAATCCTGAAATTCATGAAAAAAGCTCTACTATAACAACCACAAACAAACCCCAATGCATTAAAAATTCTATGCATTGGGGTCTATTATTACATACATTTACTTCTAATACGTTGGAAGATTATCCAGATTATTATCTGTTGTTCCATCTGGATCAGCTCTTAGAAACTCTACACCATTTTTAGCTCTGCTTACGTTAACACCATCAATCTGATTTTCTTGAGCCATCTTAATAGCATCTTCGATAGGGTAAGAGTTACCATCATCAAGCATGACATCTGTTATCTTACCATAACCATCTTTTCTTACTTTAGTGATTCTAGCTTTTTCCATTGAAATCCTCCTTTAAGTACAAAGCTCTTCTTTATTATAAGCAATGTAATTATGTCAGTAGATTACTTGTTGATATATTAATAATTACACTCTTATTTTGTACCATTTAAGGAAAAATATTCATTAATTTGTATTTTATAGAATATGTAACTATACATATATCTTTTTCACATATTCTGATGTGAATAAACTTAGTACACTTCCGTATTTCAAAGAAAATCTTAGTATACTGCCAACAGTATAATTCTCATTACTATCAGTTACATCTAATATCAAGTGATCACTGCTGGAACCGATAATTTCAATGTTTTTATCACCTGGCAATATATCTGTGGGATCAACATCCTGCCTTCCAATTGCACAAATGGCTCTTTTTCGTATACCTTTATCATTGAAGGAAGGTACATTACCAAAAGCATCCATACCAATAGTACCTATAGGTACTGATGGTTTATCCTGCAACTCTATTATCTCGCATTGTAGAGTCATTGCATCTTGATAAGTATCTTCAATGGTATTTCCATAAGCTGTCTCTCTTCCAAGCACAATTGATTCTCCCAGCCTTAATTGATTAATTCCTTTTGGCATATCTCCTGCTTCAATTAAATGTAGACTACTAGAATTTCCTCCCGACACCACTTTCAGATTCAATTTGTATTTCTTTCTAATAGTCTCTTTCAAAGTTAATAGATGCTGAAGATTAGATTTCTCCGGAAGAATCCCTCCGTAACATGTTAGATTAGTTCCTATTCCAATTAAGTCGATATTATCTAATGAAATTATTATTTCAACCGTTTCAAATATCTCTTCTTCATCAAAAATACCTTCTCTAAGGTCTCCTAAGTCCACCATTAAAATTATCTTGTGCCTAAGATTTCTTTTCTTAGCTTCTTTTGATAATCTTCTAATAGTTTCAATTTCAGAATTAAGAGATATATCAGCATACTGGACTACTTGTTCTACTTCGCTTATCATAGGTAGTCTGAGTAATAGTTTTGGTAGCTTGAAGCGCTTCAATTTCTTCAGATTCTCTATACGTGAATCTCCTATTACCCTTATACCTCCTTTTACCATCTCCCTCACTATCTTAGGTTTACCACAGAAAACTTTGGTAACTCCAACCACATCTATATTGTTTTCATTACACATTTCAACTAATTTCAACGTATTATTTCTAATTTTTGCAAGATTTATTTCGACTCTTGGATAACACATTATAACCTCCTATAGAACAATACAAATATTCATTAATAATTAATAAAGTTATTTTTTATCTTGTTCTAAGCTTTCTAATAGTAATTTTAGTGCTCCTTTTGGATATTTCTCTGATATTACACCCAATGAGGCCATTATATATAATCTGTCAACTAATATTCTCACATCTTTTGATGGCAGTAATTCGTCTCCATTACCTTGTACCATCTTTTTGAGAATATTTATTCCTTCAAGTCTAGTTAATGCACCACCTGTTCCTATTATATACTTTACATTAGTTAAATCTTTTCCTTCAGCTATAGTTTTCTTACCTGTTGTACCATATAGATACCTTAAGGTTCCTGCATGTCTTTTTATAGCAATGGTACTAGCTTCAAGAGTTAATTGTTTTATCAGCTCCTTCTGAAGTTTTGTTTCAGGAATAGGTTTATAGTTATCAATTATATCTTGTAGAACAGTCATATCAATATTCATTTTTCTAGAAAGTACTTCCAGAGTTATATTATCTATTATATTGCCTACATTAATGTAAACTCCAAGGTCACCTTCAACTGTACGTTTTGCCATTGGTTCTGGACTTACTAATATTTCATTGATCTCATCACTGCCCATTGTCACAGAATGGACATCTGTAGTAGCTCCACCTACATCTACAACTACCAAATCTCCTATTTCCTTTTCTAATAACTGAGTTGCTTTCATAACAGCTCCCGGTGTAGGTAATATATTCATATTTACTAGTTCACGTACCTTCTCCATACCTGGTGCTTTTGTTATATGTTCCTCAAAGACTTCTTGAATCTTCAATCTTGTAGGTTTCACATTAAGCTTATCAATCTTAGGATAAACATTCTCCACAATATAGATTCGCCTTGAAACTTCTTCAAATATTTCTCTAATTTCATCTTGATTCTGAACATTGCCTGCATATATGACAGGTGTATCCTTCAACTCCTCAATACCAGCAATACACTCTGCATTATATAAAGCAGTATCCCTCTCCCCGAAGTCAACTCCACCTGCTAATAAAATGATATTGGGTCTGATTTCTTTTAACGTCTTGATATCCGTTCTTCTTAGTTTCCCTGAAGTTATGAATTTGATGTTAGCTCCTGCTCCTAATGCAGCTTCTTTTGCAGCTTTTACAGTCATGTCATGAACCAATCCATGAACAGTCATCCTAAGTCCTCCAGCAGCACTACTGGTAGCAAAGAATTCATTGTATTCAATATAAGGGGCATCCAAGTTTTTCTTTAAATCATTAAAAGCATTCTTGAGCCCTTTTGTAACATCTCCTTCAAGAACAGTTGTATAGGATTGACCTTGACCAACAAACTTTGGATTATCTGTTTTCATATCCGCAAATGCATTAACAACTGTAGTTGTACTTCCTATCTCAGCTGAAATAAGATCCACTTTCATATTTATCACTCATTTCTATTTAGAGATTCCTAATTTTTTCTATTTATCTTGTTCATTCTCTCTTCTTTTTTTAACTAAGAATGTAGCCACATCTACACCTTTTGATCCTCTTCCAAACCCAGCATCCATACCGTTTTTGACTGCTATTTCAGGTGTAACTTGTGTTCCCCCGCTTACTAGAATTATCTTATCTCTTATACCTTTTTCAATACAGTAATCATTGATTCTTTTCATGTTTTTATAATGAATCTCATCATGACTTATTATAGTTGAAGCAAGTATAGCATCTGCATTAAGCTCAATAGCTGAATCAACAATCTTTGCTACAGGTACAGATGTTCCAAGATAATGACATTCGATTCCGTACTTTTCAATTCCCCCATGTTTAATATCTAATATTTCTCTAAGACCTACAGAATGTTCATCTTCCCCAATAGTTCCTGCAACAATTTTCATAGGCTTATTCTTTATATCTTCTCTTATTTCATCATCACTCATAACGATTGGCTTTGGAGGTATAACAAGGTCATTGATATCAACCCCAAAGGATACCTTACCTTTTATTTCGATTCTAGTCCCCTCTGCCATTTGCATAACTTGTTTGTGAATAACTTCTACCTCTTCAAGATTCATTTTCTTACCTATCTCAACTGCTGCAAATTCTGCCGTTCTTTCATCAGTGGGTAACATCATAGTTATAAGTACTGTTCCATCACCCATCCATTCCATTTCTGGTTTTAATATAGAAGTTTTTCTTATATCTTTATTTTCTTCTAATCTCTTATATACATTATCTTCTTCATCTAATTCATCTATGTATACTATCTTGCTTCTATCTTCAAAAGTACATCCGCCAATTAGTGATGAAGGGTCTTTAACAGCTTCTTCCCCATACTGAGTAAGATTATTGTATCCAAAGAATGCTGTAACAGGTGCCATATAATCTTCGTCTCTAGTGAAAACTGTACCTGCACCAACTCCACCATTAATCTTTCTTACAATACCATCATAATTCCTTTCTGGATAACAACCAGAATCAACAAAGAATCCCGATTCAACTGCATTGAAGTAGCCGCCTATATCCAGTATCTCTTCCATAAATAATACAGCACGTTCTTTTAATTCACGTATCTTCTCTGGAAGAAACCCTTCATCTCTCTTCAAGGCTACCATGTCTTTCAATCCATCCATACCTATCATGGCTTGTTTAGCAGTATTAGTACCTTCTATATTATATATATGCCAAGGTACATTTCTTCCTTCATCAGGAGTTATGGTTGATTGTATATCAGCGCTTGTCAGTTTGGAAATAAGTAGGTTAAGAGTATGAGTTACTGTAGCTTCTCTTGTTGATGAACCCATATATTTCGTATTCTGCTGAGCCCTTATCTTATATTCTCTAAACAATTCCCTTAGTGCTATAGCATAAGGTAGGTCAAGCTTCATGCAAGGTGCTGGTGGAGCAGTTGGTGGAACAGATGATAAGCATATGTTTTCCTTCTTGATTCCAGATTTTACGGAAAATATGGAATTAAGTCCATGCTGTACCATAAGTTCAGGCATTACTCTCCATGCCTCTCTTGCAGTTGCATTAGCATTATGAGCTCCATCTATCTGTACTATACCTGCATACGCCATCACATGCTTTGCATTGGCTGCATCTACAAAAGAACGAATCATGTTGATGTTTCTGTATAAAACATTATATTGTGGGTCTTGATGAGCTCCATTGACTCCTTCTTCTGCAAACATTACAGCAATTTCTGGTCCTGCAACACCACTTACATAAGAGTGATAATTAATTTCTCTGCCCACTTCATCTTCAATGTAATCTAGTGCCTTCCTCTGAGCTCTAAGTTGTTTTCTTGTTATTGGAATTCCACCTATACCTTGTGGAGTTCCTTCTATTAAACCATCAAAATGGCTTTGTCCGGCAGTTCTTATTACCATAAGATGGTCAGCACCATTCCAAGCAGCCATACGCATTCTACGTATATCATCTTCAAACCTTCCTGATGCAATCTCTGTAGTGATAACACTATCAGGCTGTGGGTCAATATTATTGAAATAATGGGCAGCTGGAAGCGGTTGGCTCTGTGTTAAGTTTTCACTAGTGTCACTGTAGTAAAATGGTCCAATTTCTCTTTTTTCTCCTCTACCATCTCTCCAATGCCATCCCATTCTACGAGGTGAATAATGCTCTAAATCTTCCAAAATATTATCTATATCCAGTTTTTCATTAGGTTTTAGATTCATTTGTTACTTTCCTCCCCCAAAAACTTGTTCTAAGTGAGCCCATAGCTCTTCATCATTATTAGCTAACCTTAGTCCTGCTTCTCTTATGGATAAATCTTTATCCCTAGCGGCTCTATATACTAAATGTCCAGCACCTTTTCCCACAAGATGCTTCTTTTTTTCCATTAAAGATGCTACAATAGCTTTGGATTCAATACTGGAAAATCCCATTCTCAATAATACCGAACGTTCAATTGATGGTGAAGTATTATTCTTAGCCATCTCTATCATAGGGTCAACTATTTTTTCAGCCAACTCCCAAAACCTTTGTTCTAATTCATCTTCTGTTAGATTCTCCAAATGTTTCCTTCTTGATTCGTAGTCATCCAGTCGATTATTACCCATAAACATCCTCCTTATAATTAAACTATTTCAAATAAGTCCCCATTACCTATAGATTATTATTTATTCTAATATCCATTACCATTTCATTTCTGCTATTATTCTTATAACTTCTTGCACTCTAAGTT
The DNA here is from genome assembly GCF_036985595.1 of Vallitalea maricola. Taxonomy (NCBI): domain Bacteria; kingdom Bacillati; phylum Bacillota; class Clostridia; order Lachnospirales; family Vallitaleaceae; genus Vallitalea; species Vallitalea maricola. The sequence continues at coordinate 15,104 of NZ_BTPU01000068.1, forward strand.
TTGTTTCTTCAGCAATAAACTTTACTTCATCATCAGAAAATCTTTTGTTATTTTTTAGATTCTTAATATAAGATTTCTTCAATTTCATCATATCTAACTCTTTAGCTTTTATTAGGCTAGGATGCTTTGGCAATATAATATTCTTACCTGGAATTTGATTAACTGGATCACCAATCTCTATACTTATACCGTTTTCTCTTGCAAAAGATAATTGAGCAGATACATGTTTACCAGCTCCTGTATATTCTGTTTCCTGTACAACTATAATTTTATCTTCATCCATCTGTGTAGCTAGGTTGAATGCTGCTGTTACTGATGTATTTCCAGCAGGTCCTCTCTCAAGTCCTTCAATCATTGCCATAGCTTCTGTCATATAAAATACTTCTCCTTGAGAAACAGTAACATATCTATCCATATATCTTAATGGTCTTGCAGCTGATCTTGGAACATCTGATCTATCTGGATTAGTTGAAAAAGGTACGCCAAAACCTGTATGACCAGTGGTAAATGATTTCTTGTTGAATTGGTTATCACTTGCCATATGAAGTCCTGTCAGATCAACACTTGCTCCTATTATAGTGGTATTATTGGCTCCTGATTTCAATAAACCTCTTGCAGTTCCTGTCAAGTTTCCTCCACCTGCATTAGTAACAACAACTACATCAGGATCCTTGTTCTCATTCTCTCTGAACCATGTAGCAAGCTCATATCCAAGAGTTTCAATACCAGCTACACCAAAAGGTGTATATAGAGAAGCATTGAAATAACCTGTTTCATCAAGTACTTTCAAAAAAGTATAGAATAACTCTGGTCCTACTGTAAGTTGTATGACTTCAGCACCATAAGCTTCACATTTCCTTGCTTTTTCAATAATCTCTGGCTGCCCTTTTCCTTTGCTGTCATAGCATTCTTGGATAATGATACATTTTAATCCCTGCATGGCTGCTTGACTTGCAACTGCCGCACCGTAATTACCGCTAGTTGCAGCTACTACACCTTTATATCCTAATTTTTTGGCATGATAAACGGATACTGCTGCTCTTCTAGCCTTGAAACTACCTGATGGATTGGCTGCTTCGTCTTTTAAAAATATTCTGGCACCTTTACCTTTGCCACCTATTTTTCTAGCAAGTTTTGTAAGATTCTTAAGTTCATATACAGGTGTATCACCAACACTAGTTTTCTTTTCAATCTCTCTGACCTGGTCTAATTCATATCCAGTTTTTTTCATCATACCTTCATAATCAAAAACAACGCCTTCTCTTTCGAACTCAGTGTAGTCAATACCTACTGCTTTTTTCATTATCTCATTTTTTCTGCTCATTATTGCTTCATAACTAGTATCTCTACTCACTATCTTCACCTCCTAGAATTGTCCTAAGCTGATTACCAATATAAGAAAGCTCAGGAATGTAATCTCCAAAAGTATGTTGATAGCTTGGATTGAATTCTATCAAAGTACCCTCTATCTCACGGCCAATATATGTTCTTACAGTAACTCTATCATCTATACAAGCTTCTTCATCAACTAAATAACCTTTTACCCACATTTCAAGAGGACATTTTTTTGTATCATCCGGTAAATGACTAGCCCTCTTATCAGGCTCTAAAACAGTATTATGAATTCTAACCCAGTCACCTTTTCTTGCTATCATAATAAATACCCTCCTTTGGTACTAACTAAATTACTCTATCATATCTCTCATATCACCCATAATAGCTCTTGGAACTGGTAAATCCAACATGGTCTTTAGTCCAGCTCTTGCATTGATTACATGAGGTATCATATTGACACACATAGCAATAGTTCCAATTCCTCCTGGAATCTCTGGATTAATAGCCATATTTACATCTGGGACACCTTTGATTCTTATGTAATCACCAGTACTTACCCCTTCAAGCTCTGGCTCTATTTGTTGAGGATGAATCATATTAATCTTTCTTTCCCCATTAACCATTCCATGACCAACCATGTTAACACCTGCTACATTACCTGCTTCTACCTTTGCATAAGGTGTCTCTCTATAAACGTTGGAAATAATAGGTTTACATCCTTGGCTTATTGGTCCATCCAATTTCCAGCCGATTGCATCTGTAATCATCCTTATGGATTCAGCAAAACCTACATGACCAGCTAAAGAACCATCTTCAACTCTTCTATCAAAATCATCTGATTTAATACCTACACCTTGTTCTTCCATTACCGTTGGACCAAAAGGTGATAAACTGTTGACTCTTTCACATTCTATACTCTCAACTTCTTCACAAGCTCCTGTTAAAACAACAGCCAATAAGTCCATAATCAACCCTGGATTAATTCCAGTTCCTAAAACTGATACGCCATTTTCTTTTGCAATCTTATCTATTTCATCTGACAATTCAGGAGACTGAGCTCTTGAATATGCCATCTCTTCAGCCGTTGATATAACATTGATTTTCTTCTTAAGGATATATACTATCTTATCAAAAGCACCCTTAACATAAGAATCTGTACATAGTAATGCTACATCTGCACATTTCTCTGTAAATATTTCATCTTCGTCACCACTAATGATGACCTCGCTTCTATCCTTTTTCTCTACTCCCAAAACTTCATACATGCTTTTACCTATTTTATTAGGGTCTTTATCACACACTCCAACTATTTTGACACCTTGTTTTTTTAACAGCATATTAGCCATTCCGCTGCCCATAGCTCCAAATCCCCATATTATAACTTTTATATCTTCCATACCTTATCCTCCTATATCTACTCCAAGGAACCTATTCAACTTTCCCACTACATTGACCTTTTAAGTCATGCTAATTAAAAGATCCATTCAAAGTAGGAAAGTTGATAATATACTGATAGGTTACTTAGTTTATTAATTACTTATAAAGTAGCTACCATCACAGCTTTTATAGTATGCATTCTATTCTCTGCTTCATCGAATACAACTGAGTATTTGCTTTCAAATACCTCATCGGTAACTTCCATTTCACTTATACCATATTTCTTCTCTATTTCTTTACCGACAGTAGTTTTAAGATCATGAAAAGCTGGAAGACAATGCATGAAGATAACTTCACTATTAGCCATATTCACCATATCCATATTTACTTGATAAGGCTTTAATAACTTGATTCTCTCTTCAAAATGCTCTTCTTCACCCATGGAAACCCATACATCAGTATAGATGACATCTACATTACTGATACCTTCTTCAACGGAATCTGTAACTTTTATAGAACCACCTGATTCATTAGCATATACTTCAGCTTTAGTTACTAATTCTTGCTCTGGGAACAACTCTTTTGGAGATACTATTCTAAAGTCCATACCCATCTTTGAGGCACCTATCATCAATGAGTTAGCCATATTGTTTCTGCCATCACCTACATACGCGAATTTTATTCCCTTCAAATAACCTTTATGTTCAAATATAGTAAGGAAATCTGCTAATATTTGAGTTGGGTGGAATTTATCTGTTAGTCCATTCCATACAGGAACACCAGCATATTTTGCTAAATCAGATACTGTATCATGGGAAAATCCTCTAAACTGTATACCATCAAACATTCTTCCAAGTACTCTAGCTGTATCAGCAACAGATTCTTTTTTACCTAATTGAATATCACCTTTTCCTAGATATTCTGGATGAGCACCTTCGTCAACAGCGGCTGTTACGAATGCACATCTTGTTCTTGTAGAAGGCTTTTCAAATATTAATGCTATGTTTTTGCCATCAAGATTCTTAGGTCTTATACCTGCGTATTTTTGTCTTTTTAATTCACTGGCTAAATCAATCAAATACTCAATTTCCTTCTTAGAATAATCCTCTAATGATAACAAATGTCTTCCTTTCAAATTAAATGCCATATTACCTTCCTCCTTAAAAATTTATATTATTTTTATCTTTGATATATAATTTGAACTTGTTGAAACAGTTAAGTAGATGTTTAGTTCAATTTATATAGATAATTAAATATCTTCTCTTATGATAGGCATACTCATACATCTTGGACCGCCTCTGCCCCGAGACAACTCAGAACTATGAATAACGTGTGTCTTAACACCATTCTCATTAAGTATCCTATTTGTTACATAATTCCTTGAATAAACTACAACTTCACCAGGAGCTATAGCAAGAGTATTAGAACCGTCATTCCATTGTTCTCTTGGTCCATCTATCTTATCTCCGCCGGCACATCTTATTAAAGTAATATCAGTTAACCCAAGATATTTTTTCAATATTTCCTGTAATGTTGCCTTTTCTTCAGTAATTTTTATAGAATCATCTTTCTCTTTAGTTATTGAATAAACTGTCAATGGACCTTCTATCTCATGATGGATAGTGAATTTATTATAATCAATCATTGTGAAGACTGTGTCCAAATGCATGAATGCTCTCTTTTTGGGTATATTGAATGCAAGTATTGTGTGAAAACTCTGACCTGATTTGAAGATATTTTTTGCAAGTGTTTCTACCGAATGTGCTTCTGACCTTTCTGAAATACCTATAGCTAAAACATTTTTATTAAGAATTAGTGTATCTCCGCCTTCTAGAGATGTTTTTTCATTGCGATTATATAATATTGGAATGTCACTATCCTTGAATCTTGGATTATGCTCTATTATATATTTCATGAAAAGTGTCTCTCTATTTCTAGTGCACGTTCTCATCTTATTAATTGTTATACCGTTCCCGATTGCAGCGGCAGGGTCTCTTGTAAAGTATAGATTAGGCATAGGGTCCAGTATAAAAGGATAGGTCTCATCTACTAAGTAAGCTAATGATTTTGCTATATTTGGTATTTCATTTTTTCTTATTCCTGACATCATTTTTCTAATTAACATACCATCATCTTTATTATCAAAATACTCTAATAGCGCATATTTCATTCTTTCATCATATATTCTAGCTTCATTTAAAAAGTCTTTTATTAGAGCTTCTCTAACCTTCTTATCCTCTATCGCTTCAACTACCAAGTCCTGTAAGTAAAGTACTTCAACCCCTTGTTCCTTCAATGTCCTAGCGAAATAGTCATGTTCCCTTATAGCTTCCTTTAGATACGGGATTTCATCAAATAAAAGTTTTTCCATAAGATTAGGTGTTAAATTTTCTATTTCAGCTGAAGGTCTATGAAGAATTACAGAAACAAGCTTGCCTATTTCAGATGTTACATGGAGTGGATTATCGTAAGACATCAACTTCCCCCTTTTTAATAAGTATTTTTATATTTGAGAAAATTGTATGATATAATAATTAAGTGACAAACATTTAATTTCCTCATTAATAATTCGAACCTTTGTTATCTCATTAGCAAGAAAAAACTATTAGTCATAGCTTAATTAAATAGAAAAAAATCATCAGTATATCGTCCATGAATAAAACGGTTCATATGTCAGAAATATGCACTTCTACATACATATTATCACATAATTAGTTTTCAATAACAACCATATTTTTTAATAAAAAGTGCCTTTAAAATATTATGTATTTATATTCAATACTTTTCGGATAAATATTCAACAAAAATCCCCATTATCACTGTATTTTTTATCTTAAAACCGTGTAAATATAAATAAATTTTTTTTAATAAATTTCTTAAAATAATTATAGTTTTATAGAATTATCATATAAAAAACACATTGATTTTAAGACTTTGCTTTATTAAAGTATTATAGAGAATATTATTTAGTATTCTATATAAGAACTTTAATTAGTATGATAATAGGTTATATTTTCATGTGCTAAATGAGAAATTTCTTGGATATAAAAATAGAGTATCTTACTTAGGATATTAACCTAGCAAAATACTCTTATTAATTAATGATTGATTTTGACTTTAGATACCTTGTTCATTAATCTGTTCTTCAAATTCTCTACGAATTCTCTCGGCTTCTTCATGGGTCATTCTTTTAGCTTCTATTTCTTCTTTTAGATATTTCTCTCTAGCTTCTAGGAATTCTTCTACTGTATCAAAAGGACCTAACTCTTTGTCACCTATCCAAATTCCAATGCTAATACTAACATCAATTGGAGATTCTCCATAATCTCCCCATAGCTCATACGTAGAATAACACCGTTTACCATCTTCATCTAGATAACTTTCACCTTGTATAGGTTTACTCACAAATCCTTTTCCTGATTTTATGCTTTCTAGTTGTTTTTTCATTATCTCTAGAGTATCTTCAAAGCGTCTCTGAGCTTTATCTATCTCAGTCTTAGCAAAATATTTTGACTCTTTAATCTCAGCCATATAAGCATTATGATTATCAATAAAGTCAATCATATATTTCTCGTATTCCTCAGCCGTATATTTTTCCACTTTACATTTAAGTTTTATCTTTTCTGGATCAATTTCAATAAGTTTTCCATCTTCGTTATGTTCATAGACCTTTCCATTAGAAGATTCAAAGATTTGTGTTGAACTATTTACTATTTCTACATTTTGAGAACTTCTTTCATACTTAATTGTACCATCGGGCATTTCTTTAGCTTCTGTCATTGCAAATACGCTTGTAACACTAATCAATAAAAGCAATGCACTCACTAAACTAATGATTGATGCTTTTCTAAATTTCATATTATCAAATCCTTTCTTTGATGTTTTAATTTTGGTTAACATAGACTTACATAGTCTATTGTTATGCCTACAATCTAATTGTTTTAATTATATATCATCTCCTCCAAAAATGACTATTGCAATAGTCATTTTTATACTATCACAATAGTCATTCTTATGTCAAGACCTTTTTTTTAGTTTTTTATAGAATATATTTATAATATGGACTTTATATTTATACGATTTCAATCCATATTGTAATACTCCCCACCTATTGAAATTGAACTTGTAATAACATTACCATTCTCATCTATATATTCTTTTTCATCAACAGGTTTGTATATAAAACCTTTACCCGATTTTATTATATCTAATTCATTTTTCATCATTTCAAGATTATCTTCATATATCTTTTGTTGTTTTTGTAAATAGGATTGTGAATATAATTCTGATTTTTCAAGTATAGACATATAGTTCTTATAGTTAGCAATATAATCTTCCATTTCTTGTTCATACTCTTGCTGGCTATATGCTTCTAACTTATAATTAGGCTCAGTTAATTTTTCATTTACTTGATTTAAATGACCATTATGATAAATATAAGATTTATTATGACTAGAACTACCGTTTTGAATCTGTGTTGTATCTGTAACAATGACTATATTTCTGTTATTTTTTTGATTATCAATGTAATTATTGGAACTAATAGGTTTGTCTACTGTCATAGCAAATACACTACTAAAACTTAAAATAAAAATAATAGTCATAATAATAGAAAATGTTGATAATTTTTTAAATTTCATAATCATAACGATTCTTTCTTGGATAGCATTTTTACCAAAATAACTAAATATATGTGAAAATCCTCTTTGAGTTTCTGCTAGATTTATTAGGGATAAGGCGTAGTCAGATTTTGAATTTTCTCCAAACACAGTAATTATCTTTTCATCGCAAGAAATCTCAATATCTCTATTTAATAGAATATGCATTATCCATACCAATGGATTAAACCAATGTACACATAACGCTATCAATGATACTAATTTCAATAACACATCACATCTTTTAATATGTATCATTTCATGAGTTAAAATATAGTTAAGCTGCTGGTCGTTCGAGTAATCTATGATTTTGGGTAATATTATTTTAGGTCTTAATATCCCATAGGTAATAGGCGATATTATCCTGTCAGAAGATAGAACTTTTATTTTACGTTTTATTTTTTGTTGGTTAAGCCATTCAAAGATAAATTCATTATTTTTCACAGGTATTGACATTTGCAGCCTTTTATATGAATTAATAAATGATATTATAAAATAAGTAGCTAAAATAACCATACCTGCTATCCATAAAATCATCAAGACATTAGTATTACCAATCCCGTGTTGTGAACGAATAACTTTCTGATATTGCGTTAAATCACTTATCACCGTTATATTACTATCACTAACTTTTTGTGTGTAATACATATTACTGTTTTTTGCATTATTAGAAAAATGACTCACTATAGAATAGATATTAACACGTGAGGGTATCCGTACAGGTATTAATAATTGTAAAATTGCTATTTCCCATAAAAACACGAATGTTTTTTTAGATATATGGTGCATAGCTATAGTCCTTAATATAATTACAAATATTATAAAAATACTTGTGGTAAAATTTATCCAAATAATATTCAATATATACACCTCACTTTAACTTGGTAACCAATCCTTTTAATTTTTCTATTTCTTCACTTGAAAGATTTTGATTACCAATAAAAGCTGCAAAGAATTTTTCGGTTGAGCCATCAAACATTTTATCTATCAATTCTCTTGTTTCATATTGCTGCGCTTTTTCCCTGCTGACCATGGGCTTACACATGAAGTTTGGTTCATACCTTTTAATAGCTTCTTTTTCTATACATTTTTTTATAACTGTATATGTTGTGTTTCTATTCCAACCTATTTCCTCTTTTAAAATTTTAGAAATCTTTCCAGCTGATAAATCTCCTTGTTTCCAAAGAACCTCCATAACTTTAAGCTCAGAATCAAATAACTTTAAGCTCATATTTTCACCTCCTAAAAAAACTATTGCAATAGTCATTTTTATACTATCACAATAGTCATTTTATTGTCAAGGTATACTATCAAAAATAAATACAATTAAACAGTAATAAGCTACAACTTAATTACTTCCAAATATCTTCTCATAACAGTGAAAAGCCAATTCTCTCCCTGGGAAATATACTTCTCCGACTTTTTCATATCCTAATCTTTCATAAAATGAAAGAGCAATAGGGTTACCACTGTAAGTATCCAATCTAATGGAATTATAGTTTTTTTGTCTAACTAAATCTTCAGCAAAACCCATGAAACTCTTTCCTATACCTTTTCCTTGTCCCAAAGGGCTTACAGCTAATCTATGTACTACAAGAATATCTGTTGATTTACTCTTCCAATCAACAGTTTTATATTCCT